>NZ_JBHVYK010000006.1:0-59432 GCF_042880855.1 Streptomyces sp. NPDC058291 | reverse complement strand
CCCGCCCCCGGGTCCCGGGGGTTCACCCCCAAAACTCCGGGGGGCCCCCGCGGTACCACCACTCGCGTTACCCTCCACACCGGGGGTCCCCCACCCCCACCCGCGTTTCTGGGGAAGCGATGGGGAGACGCAATGGACGCCGCACAGCAGGAAGCGACCGCGAGAGCGCGGGAACTGCAGCGGAACTGGTACGGGGAGCCGCTGGGGGCGCTCTTCCGTAAGCTCATCGACGATCTTGGTCTCAACCAGGCTCGTCTCGCGGGGGTGCTGGGACTGTCGGCGCCGATGCTGTCGCAGCTGATGAGCGGTCAGCGGGCGAAGATCGGCAATCCGGCGGTGGTGCAGCGGGTGCAGCTGCTGCAGGAGTTGGCGGCGCAGGTCGCGGACGGCAGCGTCAGCGCCGCCGAGGCGACCGAGCGCATGGACGAGATCAAGCGGTCCCAGGGGGGCTCGGTGCTGAGCAACACCACTCACACGACGAACAGTTCGGGGGCGCCCACGGTCAAGCGGGTGGTCCGCGAGATCCAGTCCCTGCTGCGCTCGGTGGCCGCCGCGGGCGACATCATCGAGGCCGCGGACACCCTCGCCGCGACCCACCCGGAACTGGCAGAGTTCCTCCGGGTGTACGGCGCGGGCCGGACCTCCGACGCGGTCACGCACTACCAGTCCCACCAGAACTGAGCCTTCGGCCCGGTCGCCGGAGGGGGTTCGGCAGCCGGGTGGTCGGCTGACCGTCGGGGGACGGTCGGTTCACCGTGGGGGACGTTCAGCGGACCGTCGGGGGACGGTCGGTTCACCGTGGGGGACGTTCAGCGGACCGTCGGGGGACGGTCGGTTCACCGTGGGGGGATGTTCAGCGGACCGTCGGGGGACGGTCCGGGGCGGTCGGGGGGCGGTATGACGCTCAGGGGATCCGGGTGATGTGACGTGGTGTGACGTGACGTGGCGTCCGGTGACGTGCGGTGAAGTGACGGCGAGCGGGGCGACGGCGCGCACGGGGGCGTACCGCTCGTCACGGGGGAAGGCGGCCGGAAGGGCGCCTCGGAAGGGCTGGGAGGACCGGGGTCCGGGAAGAGAAGCGGACGTGGGGGAAGCGGGACCAGGGGGACCGAGGGGGAGGAGCGACGCACTGCCATGGGTGAGGTCTTCGCCGCACGGTACGAACTGGCCGATCCGATCGGCCGGGGTGGGGTCGGCGCGGTCTGGCGCGCCTGGGACCGCCGCCGGCGCCGCTATGTCGCCGCGAAGGTGTTGCAGCAGAGCGACGCGCACGCGCTGCTGCGCTTCGTGCGCGAGCAGGCGCTGAGGATCGACCATCCCCATGTGCTCGCCCCCGCCAGCTGGGCCGCCGACGACGACAAGGTCCTGTTCACGATGGACCTGGTGGCGGGGGGCTCGCTGGTCCATCTCGTCAACGACTACGGGCCGCTGCCGCCGGTGTTCGTGTGCACGCTGCTCGACCAGTTGCTCGCCGGGCTCACGGCGGTCCACGCGGAAGGCGTCGTGCACCGTGACATCAAACCGGCCAACATCCTGCTGGAGGCCACCGGCACGGGCCGACCGCGTCTGCGGCTCTCCGACTTCGGGATCGCGATGCGGCTGGGCGAGCCGCGGCTGACCGACACCAACCTCGTGGTGGGGACGCCCGGTTACCTCGCGCCCGAGCAGATGCTGGGCGCCGATCCCGATTTCCCCGCCGACCTCTTCGCCGTCGGCCTGGTGGCGCTGTATCTGCTGGAAGGGGCCAAGCCCGACGCCAAGGCGCTCGTCCAGTACTTCGCGGAACACGGGACGCCGAGCGCCCCCAAGACCGTTCCGGAGCCGCTCTGGCAGGTCGTGGCCACCCTGCTGCAGCCGGAGCCGCAGGCACGTTTCCGCTCGGCCACGGGGGCGCGCAAGGCGCTCGCCGCCGCCGTCGAGCTGCTGCCCGAGCCGGGCCCGGACGACGAGACGATCGAGATTTTCGACCAACTGGGGCCGCTTCCGCAGGGGTTCGGCCCCGAGGGTCCGTCGGTCCCGACGCGGGACGCGGGCTCGCCGCCCGCCCGTCCCGACACCGCTCGCCGGATTCCCCGTACTCCCCGTACTCCCCATACGGCCCGTCCGGACGCCGGATCTCTGCCCTCGCGGCCGGAAACGATCGCCCCGGAGTCAGCCCCTACGGGCAGCGGACTCCTTCCTTCCGGCACGGCGACGCCCGGAACCCGCGCCCAGGCCGGCCCCGGTGACGACTTCGGGCCCGGCAACGGCAGCAGCGGCGGCCAGGGCGGCGGCACCGGTTCCGGCTCGGCGTGGCCGGGGACCGACTCCGTGCCGATCGATCCGCGACGCGCGACGCATCCCTCCATGTCGGACACCGGAAGCTTCCATCTGCCGCCGCCGCAACCGACGGGGACCTCCTCCCCCACGTCGACGCCCTCGCCGGCGCAGCTCCCGGCTCCGCGTCCGCCCGCCTACGCACCCGCGCCCCTGCCGCACCCGCCCGCACCCGGCTCGTCCGCCGGCTCCTACGCGCCGGAGACGACGTTCGCGCTGCCGTCCCACGGCCAGCGCCACACGGGCTCCTCCACCGCCTCGTACACCGCGCAGGACCCGGCAGGCGCACAGTCGTCACCCCAGTCACCCCAGTCACCCGAGTCCCTCAGAGCCCCGTATCCCCCACCGGCCCTGCACGTCTCGCAGGTCTCGCAGGTCTCGGAGGGCGGGGAACGTCGACGGAGGCACCGTGCCGTCCGCCGTGGGCGTCCCGGTCCCCCCGCCAAGGTCGCGGTGCCGATGCTGCTCCTCGCGCTGGTCTGCTACGCCGTGGGATTCTGGGCGTTGGCGCACGTCTGAGCCGTGGCCCTGCGCCGGGCGGTGAGCGTCCAGGCCCCGAGCACCGCCAGCAGCAGGCTTCCGGCGCCGATGCCGCCCACGGCGACCGCCTTCATCACGGGGTCGCCGTCCGGCGCTCCCCCGCCCGCGGCGGCGTCACGGCTCGTCAGACCCGGCCCCGCCGAGAGCTCCGGATCGCGCGCTCCGACGTCGAAGAAGCCGCGCGGCGCCGACCGTCCCGCGTACCCCGGGCCGGCCTGCGTGGTGCCGCCGAGCCGCACGCGCAGGGTCAGCCCGTAGGGCCCCGGTCCGAAGCGTGCGCCGACCCGCGCGGCCAGGTGCACGACGAGGTAGTAGGAGCCGGCGAACCGCAGCGCCTTCGTCGCGCTCGCGGACGCGTACCGGTTGGCGTATCCGACCGGCGGCACGGGCGGCGGCGCGGCCGACTTCTGGCTGCCGCCGTAGCCGACGCTCGCCTCCCTGACCTCGGCTCGCACCGGGTTGTAGAGGGTCAGGTCGAGGGCGTCGACCACGTAACCCGAGTCCTTCTCCGCGCTGCCGAGGTCGACGGAGGCGGACACCTGGCGGCCCCAGTCGACGGGCACCTTGTAGAAGAGGGTCTGCCCGGGGACGATCTCGTCGCGCCAGACGCCCTGTTCCACCGCGGTCGCCCTGGTGAAGCCGGCCCCGCCCCGGACGGCCACCGGTTCGCCGGTGGGCGGCGCGGGGGTGGCGGAGTCCCACTTCTCGGGCGCGTTCGTGGCGGCCGCCTTTCCGAGCGCCGGTTCGGAGACGGGCGCGATCTCCAGCTCCCACGGCTCGTCACCGGCATCGGCGCCGTCCCCGGAACCGGTGCCGGCACTGGCACTGCCACTGGCACTGCTTCCGGTACTGATTTTATTGCGTTCGACAACGACGTAGTACGTCCCGGCCCCCTGGCAGGCCCCCCGGCCCGGCAGCAGCTCGCGCGCCCCCCAGGCCGTGATCGGCTGCGGGCTCCTGGACGCCCCGACGATCGCCGAGTCGCGGGAGCAACGGGTGCTGTCGGCGTCCTGCACGGAGACGCTGATCCCGTCGCCGGCGGCGAGTTCCGTTCCCGCGCGCGGGATGGCCGTCACGCCGACGTAGACGTTCGAGACGCCGTCGAGTTCGAGCCGGAAGTAGGCCTTGGCGACCTCGTCCCCCGTGTCCTGCCCCTGACCCTGACTCCGACTCTGGCCCTGACCCTCGTCCGGGACCTGACCCTGACTCTCGTCCGGGCTCTCGCTCTGGCCGGATCCCTCGGTCCCTGACGGAAGGGAGAGCGAGCTGCGGTAGGTCGCGCCGGGTTCCAGGCCCACGGCCCCGGTGGTGGCCGTGGCCGCCCGGACGGTGCGGACGTCGTCGGGGAAGGCGTACGACGGGACGTTCGGCGCGGCCGCCGCGCCCGGTCCGGGCAGCGCAGCCGTCGACACGCAGAGCGTCGCCCCCACAGCCGTGATCCGTACGACGGCCCGCCACCCGGTCACCCCACGTCCCGCCCGCCGGCCCATCGACCCCGCCCCCTCACCTTCGACCGAACGTGGGCCATCCTGCCCCGCCCGCGCCCACGGCACCCGCGCATTGCCGGCGAGCGTCCGAAAAGCCCGCCTCTAACCCCGGTCGGGCGCTCGCGCAACACACAACACAAAACCCCGACCGCTGGGCGGTCGGGGTCTGCTCAGTCTTCGGTATCGATACTCAAGAACCCGTGGGCACGGAGTCGGTCGCCTCCGTCCACAGGTCCTGCTCGGCGCGATCCGCCTGGATCTGGCGGTACACGAGGAGCCCGCCGATAGCGGCCAGTGCGACCAGGAGAAGCTTCTTCACCGCGCGACCTCGTCTTTCCTTGACGTTGGGGACCTCTGGCGCCCGACTATACACACCGGCCGATACCGATCGGTGACCTGCGTCCCGCCCTCAACTCCCGTCTTCGGCAGCTCAGTAGGAGCCGCCCGCACCGCTCCGATCGGAGGGTGATCACACCTGGACGGAGGGTGATTTTCGCCCGACATCGCCATCAAGGTCACTGCTCATCCGCTTTTTCGCCTTCTTGCGGCCATCCGAGTGGTGTTCATCGGAACAACGCCACGCCGCGAGCGTCGGTCCACCACTTCGCGGCGTCCATACACATCATGAGGAAAGTACGCAAATCGCCCAACCCGAAAGTGAGGGGCCATGACCGAGAACCGGGTCGTGAAGCTGTGGACCGCCATCGTCACCGCCGTACTCGCGCTGTGCACGGCGCTCGGACTCATCACGACGACCGCCGCCGCGGCGACGGCGCAGACCGAGCCGGCGCGCACCGAGCCGGCGAACACCGGCGAGAGCGCGGCCGCCGCGTCCACGCCCGCCTGGCCGACGGCGTCGTCGCCCGGGCTCTGGTCCCAGGCCCGCTCACTTCCCCCCACGATGAAGCAGCGCATCCGCGCCGAGGCCCACGGCAAGTCCCCCAGCTGCCGCCACCGCGAGCTTCCCGACACGGAGGAGGCCGAGCAGGGCGCGACCTCCTGCGCGCCGGCCGACCTCGCGGAACCTGCCGAACCGGCCATCCCCCTGCAGCGCTGAGTCCCGGCCCCTTCCCGACCATGACGTGACGGCGAACCTGCGTACAGCCCGCACGGACAGGCCCGGCAGCTCCCCCAGGAGCCCCCGGGCCTTCGCCATGTGCCCCGCCGCCCACGCGCGGAGCGGACCCGGTGACCAGGGCCGCTCCCTCAAGCCCCCCGTGAACCGCGGCCCGCGGCCCGAAAAGTCACTTGGACATGATGAAGTCCAGGGCGAAACCGGGAGCGGTCGTCCAGTAGGTGACCCGCTGACCGTCGTTGGCGTACAACGTGTCGACCGGCATGGGGACGTCGATCGGCTTGCCCGCGCGGCTGCCGGGCTGACGCCCCTGGAGGCCGAGGGTGATGCTCTTCGCCTCGTACTCGTCCATGGGACCGTTGACGAGCAGGGCGGCATACGCCTCCTCACCCGGAGCGAGGGTGACGGGCGCCCCCGGGTCCGGGTCGCTCTCCTTGATGACCGGGGCCGTGGTGCGGCCGTCGCCGAGCCGCACGAGGGGGTAGCGGTACACGTTGCACTTCTTGTCGCCGGCGTTCTGGACGGTGAGGAGCAGGTGCCTGGCGTCCTTGCTGTCCGCGGGCTCCTTCACGGCGGACACTCCGAGCACCTCCTGGGTGCACGCGGCGACCGCAGCGGTCTTTCCGCCACTGCCGCCCGCGCGGTGGGTGGCCGCAGCGTCGGCCGTCCTGCTGCTCGTCTGCGGTCCGGTGGCGGAGGCATGGGCCGACACACCGCACCCGACGGCCAGGACGAGACCTGCGGCCACGGCCACACGGCGGGCCGCGAAGGACTTCGTGTTCATGTGTGTGTTCCTTTTCTGATCCGTATGAGGTTCTGCTCGGCAGGGGTTCTGCTCGGCAGGGGTTCTGCTCGGCAGGGGTTCTGCTCGGCAGGAGGGCGGCGCGCCACCGGGCGGCCGGCCGCTTCAGCCGGTGCGACAGCCACAGCGTGGGACGCCCCGCGGGCCTGGGACAACGGCTGACGCCCACCTGCAACGGTGGGACGGTCCCACCGCCCACGACCTGCGGGGCCCCGGAAGCCTGGGATGCCCGCCCGGGACGGAAAACGCCCGCAGGCCGGCGTCCGGACGCCCGGTGCGCTCGATCCGTACCCCGAGCGCGGGTCAGGCGGTCCCGAGGAAAGGCGTGACACAGCCGCTGGAACCGTGCGCGGCCCGACCGACGTGCAGGTATGGGGAGTGCCGGGGATGCCGTCCTGGAGCAGGGCATGACAGCACCGGCCGATGGATGGATGCGAGTACGGACCACATGGACGCAATCCACGAGGACGTGGCGGAGTTCGCGCTGCTGCTGACGCGTATGAAGGGGCGCACGGACCGCAGCTACGCGGCGCTGGCCCGCCGGCTGGAGATGAACGCCTCCACGCTGCACCGCTACTGCTCCGGTGAGGTGGTTCCCCTGGACTTCACCGGGATCGAGCGGTTCGCCGCCCTCTGCGGCGCGTCCCCCGAGGAGCGCGTGGTGCTGCATCGCCGGTGGATCCTGGCGGTCGCGGCACGGCGACGACCACGCCCGTCCGCCGGGCGGGCGCCGCGGCCCCATGACCCTGCGGAGGCCGCGGGCGCAGCGGAATCGGCGGCGGCGTCCGCGAGCCACGGCAGTCCGCCGGACGAGGCGCCTGAACCGAGCGCACCGGCCGGCCCGCGCCGGGGGGTGAGCTCACCGGTCGACCGACGGCCGGAGCCGACCGCGCCGCCCGGTCCCCGCCCGGCGCCGGTCCCTCCGGCCGACCGGCGGCCGCGTGCCGGACGTCTTCGGCGACGGCCCGTGCGATCGATGGCGCTGGCGGGCGCGCTCGCCGTCGTCCTCGCAGGCCTCACCACCTCCGCTGCCGGACCCTCCTCCGGCGGCGGTGAGCCGTCGGCCTCCGCCCGCACGGGACCGCGACCCTCGTCACCGGCCGCGCACCGCGGCGGCGGCCCGCGCCCCGCTGCCGAGCCCTCCTCCGGCGGCGGTGAGCCGTCGGCCTCCGCCCCCGCCGCACCGCCGTCCTCGCCGCCGGCCGCGCACGGCGACGGAGGTCCTCGAAGGAACCGGACGGGCGCCGGCACGGTCCCGCCGCCGGTCCCCCTCACCTGGACGGCCGACTCCCATCTGTGGCAGCTCGACTGCGACCACGACTACGTCATCGCCAAGCCGCCTCAGCAGGTCCCGCCCCCGCCGACCCCAGCGGACGCCGCGGTGTGGGCCGCGTCGCTCGGGGCTGTGCACGGGCGCACCACCGATCTGCGGATCTCGGTGCAGGGGCGCGGCTCGGCCGCCGTCGTCCTGGAGGCCCTGCACGTGCGCCTGGTCGACCGCACCACACCCGCCGCCCGCCGCGGCATCGCCTACTCGATGTACGAAGGCTGCGGCGCCGTCCTCGTCCCCCGCTACTTCTCCGTGGACCTCGACGCGCGCCGGCCCCTGGCGCGTTCGATGCCCGGCAACGATCCGGACAGGCCGGAGCCGGCGATCGACTTCCCGTACCAGGTGTCCCTGCGGGAGCCGGAGGTCCTGATGCTCTCCGCGCGCACCGTGTCCTGCACCTGCGACTGGTACCTGGAACTCGACTGGTCCTCGCAGGGCCGCAGCGGCACGGTGCGCATCGACGACCACGGCCGCCCGTTCCGCACCACCAGCATCACGGGGCTACCGCACCTCTGGTACCGCAATCCCCGTGGCTGGGTCCCCATGACCGCCGCCTACGACGACGCGGCAGGCGACGACGGGCAAGTCGGTGACGCGGCAGGCGGTGACGGGGAAGTCGGTGACGGGGAAGTCGGCGACGGGCGCTGACCGCGTCCGCCCGCCGCCGCGCACCGCGAACAGCACGCCGCGCCGGCCGTGATCACCGCGATCGCCGAACCGCCGATGAGAGCGGAGTCACTGCCGCCTCCGGTCTCGGCGAGTCCGGACCCGTTCATGGCTTCCGGCCCTGTGCACAGGTGGGAGGCGCGCGTCGGCGGCGGCCGCGCATCGGGCGGCGCCAGCGCATCGGCGGCGGCAGCGCCGAGCGGGCCTCCTCGTGGAGCGGCGGGATCTCCAAGAGCTGGAACAGGAGATCGCCGGCTGATGGTGTCAAAAGACCCCCGGACCGATGGTCCGGGGGTCTTCTCGCATGTGGGGCTAACAGGATTTGAACCTGTGGCCTCATCCTTATCAGGGATGCGCTCTAACCAACTGAGCTATAGCCCCGCCGCGCTGTGCGGTGTGTGTCCCGCGCGCTGACTCCTGAAGATTAGCGCACGACCTGGGCAGTCCCAAAATCGATAGTCGGGGGGCTCCCGGCGCGGGGTCGCGACCGCGGTGACGGCTGGATCAGTCGTCGGTCACTCGTCCTCGGCCAGCGTCAGTTCCACGCCGCCGACGAAGCCCGCGGAGAGGTTGTAGATGAACGCGCCGAGGGTCGCCAGAGCCGTCGCGAGGACGACGTCGATGACCGCGATGATCGCCGTGAACATCAGGACGTGGGGGAGCGACAGGAACGACTGGAGGTCGAAGCCGTTCGACTCGTTGGAGCCGGTCGCCTCCGAGATCGTGCCGCCGACCGTCGAGAAGACGCCCATCGCGTCCATGACCATCCACAGCACGGCGGCCGCCACGATCGTGCAGATGCCCAGCGCGATGGAGAGCAGGAAGCTGACCTTCATCACCGACCACGGGTCGGCCTTGGCCACGCGCAGCCGCGCCTTGCGCACGCGGGGCGCGGTGCGGGCGCCGGTCCGCGGCCGCCGTACCGCGCCGGTCGACGCGGGAGCCGCCTGCGGCGGGTAGGCCTGCGGCGGGTGGTAGGGCGCGGTGGGCTGCTGCGGCCGGCGTTCACCGGGCAGCGGCGACGCGTCAGGCTGCTTGGCCTGTGAGCCTCGGGTGTCCGTCACGGTTCCCCCCTGGGATCCCTTCGAGCCTGGTGTGTCGGTCGAGGGCGAGGAAGAGGAGGGCGATTCGGCCACGGGCGCCTTGACGGCCTTCAGCTGGGTCGTGTGGGTGTCCGCCGCACGGCCCTCGGCGCCCCCCGCGCCCCGCGCGTCGGTCGTCCGCGCGTCCCCCTCCGGGGCGGCGGAGCCACGGCCGCCGCCGCTCTTGTCCGTACCGGCAGACGTACCGGCGCCCGTGGCTCCGCTCACGATGACTCACTCCTCGTGCTACTCGGGCGAGGGCGCCTCACCCTCGTCCGTGCCGGCGGTCGTGGCGTTGTCGGCGGTCTCGTCCACGGCAACGTCGCCGTCGACCTCCTCCGCCTCGCGCCCCGCCTCGGCGTTACGTGCGATACCGACGACGGCATCGCGCTTGCCCAGGTTGATCAGTTGGACGCCCATGGTGTCACGGCCGGTCTCCCTGATCTCGTTGACTCGCGTACGAATCACACCGCCGCCCAGCGTGATGGCGAGGATCTCGTCGGTCTCCTCGACCACCAGCGCGCCGACGAGGGAGCCACGGTCCTCGACGATCTTGGCGGCCTTGATGCCGAGGCCGCCGCGACCCTGGACGCGGTACTCGTCGACGGCGGTCCGCTTCGCGTACCCGCCGTCTGTGGCAGTGAACACGAACGTACCGGGTCGAACAACATTCATCGAGAGCAGCTGGTCTCCCTCGCGGAAGCTCATGCCCTTGACGCCCGAGGTCGCACGGCCCATGGGACGCAGACTCTCGTCCGTGGCGGTGAACCTGATCGACTGGGCCTTCTTGCTGATCAGAAGCAGATCGTCGTCGGCCGACACGAGTTCGGCTCCGATCAGTTCGTCGTCGGAACCGTCCTCCGTCTCACGGAGGTTGATCGCGATGACGCCACCGGAACGCGGCGAATCGTAATCCTTCAGAGGCGTCTTCTTGACCAGACCGCCCTTGGTGGCCAGGACCAGGTACGGCGCGACCTCATAGGTGCGGATCGCGAGGATCTCGGCGATCGCCTCGTCCGGCTGGAAGGCCAGGAGGTTCGCGACGTGCTGCCCGCGCGCGTCCCGCCCGGCGTCCGGGAGCTCGTACGCCTTGGCCCGGTAGACGCGGCCCTTGTTGGTGAAGAACAGCAGCCAGTGGTGCGTGGTGGAGACGAAGAAGTGGTCGACGATGTCGTCTTCCTTCAGCTTCGCGCCGCGCACGCCCTTGCCGCCGCGCTTCTGGGCGCGGTAGTCGTCCGTCTTGGTGCGCTTGACGTAGCCCCCGCGCGTGACGGTGACGACGATGTCCTCCTCGGCGATGAGGTCCTCGATGGACATGTCGCCGTCGTAGGGCACCAGCATCGTCTTGCGGTCGTCGCCGTACTTGTCGACGATCGCGGCCAGCTCGTCGCTCACGATGCCCCGCTGACGCTCCGGGGACGCGAGGATCGCGTTGTACTCGGTGATCTTCGCCTGGAGCTCGTCGTGCTCCTGGATGATCTTCCGGCGCTCCAGGGCGGCCAGTCGGCGCAGCTGCATCTCGAGGATGGCGTTGGCCTGGATCTCGTCGATCTCCAGGAGCTCCATCAGGCCCGTGCGCGCGATGTCGACGGTGTCGCTGCGCCGGATCAGCGCGATGACCTCGTCGATGGCGTCCAGGGCCTTCAGCAGGCCGCGCAGGATGTGGGCCCGCTCCTCGGCCTTGCGTAGCCGGAACTTCGTACGGCGGACGATGACCTCGATCTGGTGCGTCACCCAGTGCCGGATGAACGCGTCCAGGGACAGCGTGCGCGGCACGCCGTCGACCAGCGCCAGCATGTTGGCGCCGAAGTTCGTCTGCAGGTCGGTGTGCTTGTACAGGTTGTTCAGGACGACCTTGGCGACCGCGTCCCTCTTGAGGACGATGACCAGGCGCTGGCCCGTGCGCGACGACGTCTCGTCGCGGACGTCCGCGATGCCGCCGATCTTGCCGTCCTTCACCAGGTCGGCGATCTTCTGCGCCAGGTTGTCCGGGTTGACCTGGTAGGGCAGCTCGGTGACCACCAGGCACTGGCGGTTCTGGATCTCCTCGACCTCGACGACCGCCCGCATGGTGATCGAGCCGCGGCCGGTGCGGTAGGCCTCCTCGATGCCCTTGCGGCCCACCACGAGGGCGCCGGTGGGGAAGTCGGGGCCCTTGATGCGCTCCAGGAGGGCGTCCAGGAGCTCCTCGTGCGAGGCCTCCGGGTTCTCCAGGTACCACTGGGCGCCGGCCGCGACCTCGCGCAGGTTGTGCGCGGGGATGTTGGTCGCCATGCCGACGGCGATGCCTGCCGAGCCGTTGATCAGCAGGTTCGGGAAGCGGGCCGGCAGGACGGTCGGCTCCTGGGAGCGGCCGTCGTAGTTGTCCGTGAAGTCGACGGTCTCCTCGTCGATGTCACGGACCATCTCCATCGACAGCGGCGCCATCTTGCACTCGGTGTACCGCATGGCCGCCGCCGGGTCGTTGCCCGGGGAGCCGAAGTTGCCGTTGGAGTCCACGAGCGGCATGCGCATCGACCACGGCTGGGCGAGACGCACCAGGGCGTCGTAGATCGAACTGTCGCCGTGCGGGTGGTAGTTGCCCATGACGTCGCCGACCACGCGGGCGCACTTGTAGAAGCCGCGCTCGGGGCGGTAGCCGCCGTCGTACATCGCGTACAGCACCCGGCGGTGGACGGGCTTGAGACCGTCGCGGACGTCCGGCAGCGCGCGGGAGACGATGACGGACATCGCGTAGTCGAGGTACGAGCGCTGCATCTCCGTCTCGAGCCCGACGGGCTCGATGCGCATGACGATGTCGCCGCCCTCTTCAGGGGTGACGGGAGTGTTCTCGTCGGTCATTGCTGGTGGGGATCCTTCCTGGTGCGGTCAGCTGAGACCGACTCAGATGTCGAGGAAGCGGACGTCCTTGGCGTTGCGCTGGATGAAGGCGCGGCGCGCTTCGACGTCCTCGCCCATGAGGACCGAGAACAGGTCGTCGGCCTGGGCGGCGTCGTCGAGGGTGACCTGGCCGAGGACCCGGTGCTCCTGGTCCATCGTCGTGATGCGCAGCTCCTCGGCGTTCATCTCGCCGAGGCCCTTGAACCGCTGGATCGAGTCCTCGCGCACGCGCTTGCCGCGCTGGCGGCCCATCTCGATCAGCGCGTCGCGCTCGCGGTCGGAGTACGCGTACTCGATGTCGTCCCGACCCCACTTGATCTTGTAGAGCGGAGGACGGGAGAGGTACACGTGCCCGGCCTCGACCAGCGGCCGCATGAAGCGGAACAGGAAGGTCAGCAGCAGGGTGCTGATGTGCTGTCCGTCGACGTCGGCGTCCGCCATCAGGATGATCTTGTGATAGCGGAGCTTCGAGATGTCGAAGTCCTCGTGCACGCCCGTGCCGAAGGCGGAGATCAGCGCCTGGATCTCCTGGTTCTGCAGGATCTTGTCGATCCGCGCCTTCTCGACGTTGAGGATCTTGCCCCGGATCGGGAGGATCGCCTGGTACTGCGGATTACGGCCGGACTTGGCCGAGCCGCCGGCGGAGTCGCCCTCGACGATGAAGATCTCGCACTTGGTGGGGTCGTTCGACTGGCAGTCGGAGAGCTTGCCCGGCAGCGACGCCGACTCCAGCAGCCCCTTGCGACGGGTCAGGTCGCGGGCCTTGCGGGCCGCCACGCGCGCGGTGGCCGCCTGGATGCCCTTGCGGACGATGTCCGCGGCCTCGACCGGGTTGCGGTCCAGCCAGTCGTTGAGGTGCTCGTAGACCGCCTTCTGGACGAAGGTCTTGGCCTCCGTGTTGCCCAGCTTGGTCTTGGTCTGGCCCTCGAACTGCGGCTCGCTCAGCTTGACCGAGATGATCGCCGTCAGACCCTCGCGGATGTCGTCGCCCGTGAGGTTGTCGTCCTTCTCGCGCAGCAGCTTCTTGTCCCGCGCGTACTTGTTGACCAGGTTCGTCAACGCCGCGCGGAAGCCCTCCTCGTGCGTGCCGCCCTCATGCGTGTGGATGATGTTGGCGAAGGAGTACACGCCCTCGCTGTAACCGCTGTTCCACTGCATGGCGACCTCGAGGGACAGGCTCTTGTCCTTGTCCTCCGCCTCCAGGTCGATGACCGTCGGGTGCACCGCCTCGCCCTTGCGGGAGTTGAGGTACTTCACGAAGTCGACGATGCCGCCCTCGTAGTGGTACGTGACGGTCTTGACCTCGTCCTTCTCGTCCGCACCCGCCTCGTCCGCCCCGGCGGTGGCCTTCGCCGACTCGCGCTCGTCAGTGAGCTTGATCGTCAGGCCCTTGTTGAGGAACGCCATCTCCTGGAAGCGCCGCGACAGCGTCTCGAAGGAGTACTCGGTCGTCTCGAAGATGTCGGCGTCGGCCCAGAAGGTGACCGACGTGCCGGTGTCCTCGATGGCCTCGTGCTTGGCCAGCGGCGCCGTCGGGACGCCCATCTTGTAGTCCTGCGTCCAGCGGTGGCCGTCGGTCCTGACCTCGACGGCGACCTTGCTCGACAGGGCGTTGACGACGGAGACGCCGACGCCGTGCAGACCGCCGGAGACGGCGTAGCCGCCGCCGCCGAACTTGCCGCCCGCGTGCAGCACGGTCAGCACGACCTCGAGGGCCGGCTTGCCCTCGGAGGCGACGATGCCCACCGGGATGCCGCGGCCGTTGTCGGTGACCCGTACGCCGCCGTCGGCCAGGATCGTCACGTCGATGGTGTCCGCGTGCCCGGCCAGCGCCTCGTCGACCGAGTTGTCGACGACCTCGTACACGAGGTGGTGCAGACCGCGCTCACCGGTGGAACCGATGTACATACCGGGTCGCTTGCGGACGGCGTCCAGGCCCTCGAGGACGGTGATCGCGCTGGCGTCGTACGAGGCGGTGACCTCGTGGCCGGACGAGGCACTCGCCCCGCTGTTCGCGCCGGCGTCGGTGGACGGGATGTTCTCGTTGGGGTTGCCGGAATCGGCCACGAAGCGCCCTTTCTGGCACAGCACCAGCCAGGCTCGTCGGCAGGTTGCCGGAGCGGCTGCGGCATGTTGCGTTGGTCAGCCTTGATCAGCGTTGCTCAGCTTTTCCCGGGCGGTCCCCACGTTCGGGGCGGGATTGGCTTCCAGTCTACCGGTAGCACTGACACTGATGGGGGTTTGCCGGTACCTGAGTCCGCATGTGCCGCCCTCAACCGGTCTCTTCCGGGTCCCGATATGCGGAAGGGGGCTCCAAGAGGCTCACGGAGGCACTCAGCGCTTCCAGGTGTCAACCCTTGGCTACTTGGGAGTCAGGTCCCGATTCGCACGCGCGCGCGGACGCGCGAAAAGAAGGCCGGGCGGTCCCGACAGGACCGCCCGGCCACACGAAGACGTGATGCACGTCACCCGTAGGTGTCACCGGGACCGGTGCTTCCAGGGGCCCTCAAGGGGCCGTAGCGACGCTGGGGACCACCGGGCCCGAGAACCTTGATCAACCGGACCGTGCCATGGCCCAGATCCTCGTTGAGGCGCGCCACGAGCGTCGGAGCGAGCAGCCGCAGGTTCGTCGCCCACGCCGTGGAGTCGCAGCGCACGATCAGCGCCCGCTCCTCCTCGTCGTACCTCTCCGGCTCACAGTGCTTGGCCACGTCCTCGCCCACGATCTGCGGCCAGCGGCCCATCACCCCGCCCACCGCGGCCGGCGCCTCCCAGCCCCGCTCGGTGAGCAGCCGGTTGATCGCGGCGCCCAGCGCCATCGGGTCACGGCCGTCCGCACCCGCCCCGGAGCGCAGACCGCCCCCGCGCCGGGCCTGCTTCTTCTGCTGCGCCGCGTTCCCCCGCGCGCGTGCCTGCTCCCGCGCCGCCCTGAGCGCCACGCGCGCCAGATCGACGCCGGACGGCTCGGGCACCCGCTGCGAAGCAGGCTCCTCGCCGCTCACAGGCGTTCCACCGCCCCCTCGGACACGGCGTACCGCGCCCCCGCGAGGACGCCCGGCACATCGTCGTCGACCGCCGCCGTCACCAGCACCTGCTCGCCCGGCGCGACCAGCTCCGCCAGCCGCTCCCGCCGACGCGCGTCCAGCTCCGCGAAGACGTCGTCCAGCACCAGCACCGGCTCGTTGCCCTCCGCCCGCAGCAGGTCGTAAGAGGCCAGCCGCAGCGCCAGCGCGTACGACCAGGACTCGCCGTGCGAGGCGTACCCCTTGGCCGGCAACTGCCCCAACTTGAGCGTCAGATCGTCCCGGTGCGGCCCCACGAGGGTGACGCCCCGCTCGATCTCCTGCTTGCGCGCGTCCGCGAGCGCGGCCGTCAACTGCCCGTAGAGACCCTCACGCGTGTGCGCCTCACCCGGCGCGGACGGCTTGTACTCCAGGGCCACCGGACCGCCTCCGGGCGCCAGCTGCTCGTACGCCTTGTCGGCGAGCGGCTGGATCGCGGCCACCAGATCGAGCCGCTGGGCCAGCAACTCCGCCCCCACGCGCGCGAGATGCTGGTCCCACACGTCCAGCGTGGACAGATCCATGGCGCGGCCGCCGTGCCGACGGGCCATGGCCGCCGTCTTGAGCAGCGTGTTGCGCTGCTTGAGCACCCGTTCGTAGTCCGAGCGCACCCCCGCCATCCGCGGGGAGCGCGCGGTGATCAGCTCGTCGAGGAACCGACGCCGCTCACCGGGATCGCCCTTGACCAGCGCCAGGTCCTCGGGCGCGAACAGCACGGTCCGGACGATGCCCAGCACGTCCCGCGGCCTGACCTGCGAGGAGCGGTTGACGCGCGCGCGGTTGGCGCGGCCCGGGTTCAGCTCCAGCTCGATCAGCTGCTGCCGCTCGCCCTGTCTGACCTGCGCCCGCACGATGGCGCGGTCGGCGCCCATGCGTACCAGGGGCGCGTCCGAGGAGACCCGGTGGCTGCCGAGGGTCGCGAGATAGCCGACCGCCTCGACGAGATTGGTCTTGCCCTGCCCGTTGGGGCCCACGAAAGCGGTGACGCCCGGGTCGAGCGGGACTTCGACCCGGGCGTACGAGCGGAAGTCGGCCAGCGACAGATGCGTGACGTGCATGGTCGTTCGCCGACCTCCCCCAGCGTTGTGGATCGCGGAGCGACCCTGTGGATTACTTCGTCTCGACCGCGTGGCCGCCGAACTGGTTGCGCAGCGCCGCGACCATCTTCATCTGCGGCGAGTCGTCCTGCCGCGAGGCGAACCGCGCGAACAGCGAGGCCGTGATCGCGGGCAGCGGCACGGCGTTGTCGATGGCGGCCTCCACCGTCCACCGGCCCTCGCCGGAGTCCTCGGCGTAGCCGCGCAGCTTGTCCAGGTGGGTGTCCTCGTCGAGGGCGTTGACCGCGAGGTCCAGCAGCCAGGACCGGATGACCGTGCCCTCCTGCCAGGAACGGAAGACCTCGCGGACGTTGTCCACGGAGTCGACCTTCTCCAGCAGCTCCCAGCCCTCGGCGTAGGCCTGCATCATGGCGTACTCGATGCCGTTGTGGACCATCTTGGCGAAGTGCCCCGCGCCGACCTTGCCGGCGTGCACCGCGCCGAAGTCGCCCTCGGGCTTGAGCGCGTCGAAGACCGGCTGGACCCGGGCCACGTGCTCGGCCTCGCCGCCGTACATCAGCGCGTAGCCGTTCTCCAGGCCCCAGACGCCGCCGGAGACGCCGCAGTCGACGAAGCCGATGCCCTTGGCGGCCAGCTCACCGGCGTGCTTCTCGTCGTCCGTCCAGCGCGAGTTGCCGCCGTCCACGACGACGTCGCCGGGCTCCAGCAGCTCGGCGAGCTCGTCGACGGTCGACTGGGTGGCGGCGCCGGCCGGGACCATCACCCAGACCACCCGCGGGCCCTTGAGCTTGCCCACCAGGTCTTCGAGACTGTGGACGTCGGCGAGGTCCGGGTTGCGGTCGTATCCGACGACGGTGTGGCCGGCGCGGCGGATCCGCTCGCGCATGTTGCCGCCCATCTTGCCGAGGCCGACGAGACCGAGCTCCATCAGTTGTTCCTTAGGTCGCTGTGTGGCGTGCGGGGCACCTCGTGCCCACCTCCGAGCCTAAACCCGGACCGTCACGCACACCTGTGGGCATACGCGCTCAGACGTACTGCCCCGCGCGCCGCTCACCTGCGGCTTCGTCCACAGACCGGGGGCCGTTGGCCACAGCCTGTGGACGACCTCCGGTACCGACGCCGGTACCGCTCGGCCGCTCGGCCGCTCAGCCGCTCAGCCGCTCAGCCTCACCGGCATGATCAGGTACTTGTAGGCGTCGTCCGCCTCCGCGTCCAGGGCCGGCTTGCCGCTGAGCAGCGCGGGCTTGGTGGACGTCGTGAAGGACAGCTGGGCCACGGGCGAATCGATGGCGCTCAGCCCGTCCAGCAGGAACGTCGGGTTGAAGGCGATCGAGATGTCGTCGCCCTCCAGCTGTGCGTCGACCCGCTCCACAGCCTGTGCGTCGTCACTGGAGCCGGCCTCCAGGATGAGCACGCCCTGCTCGAAGCTCAGCCGCACCGGGGTGTTGCGCTCGGCCACCAGGGCCACGCGCTTGACGGCCTCCACGAAGGGGGCGGTCTCGATCACGGCGACGGAGTTGAACTCGGTCGGGAACAGCGTGCGGTACTTCGGGAGGTCGCCCTCCAGCAGACGGGTCGTCGTGCGCCGGCCCGCGCCCTCGAAGCCGATCAGGCCCTCGCCCGAGCCGCCGCCGGACAGCGCCAGGATGACGCTGTCGCCGCTCGTGAGCGCCTTGGCGGTGTCCAGGAGCGTCTTGGCGGGCACCAGGGCGACCGCGGAGGCCTCCGGGTTCTCCGGCTTCCACAGGAACTCGCGGACCGCGAAGCGGTAGCGGTCGGTGGAGGCCAGCGTGACGGTGTCACCCTCGATCTCGATGCGCACACCGGTGAGCACGGGCAGTGTGTCGTCACGACCGGCGGCGATGGCGACCTGGGCGGCCGCGGAGGCGAAGACCTCGCCCGGGACCGTGCCCGTCGCGTTCGGCATCTGCGGCAGCGACGGGTACTCCTCCACCGGCAGGGTGTGGAGGGTGAAGCGCGAGGAACCGCAGACCACCGTCGCCCGTACACCCTCTGTGGAGATCTCCACCGGGCGGTTGGGCAGGGCACGGCAGATGTCCGCGAGCAGGCGGCCCGAGACCAGGACGGTGCCCTCCTCCTCGACCTCGGTCTCGACGGAGACCCGGGCGGAGACCTCGTAGTCGAAGCTCGACAGGCTCAGCTGGCCGTCCTCGGCCTTCAGCAGCAGGCCGGCGAGGACCGGCGCCGGCGGACGGGCCGGGAGGCTGCGCGCCGCCCAGGCCACGGCCTCCGCGAGTACGTCGCGTTCCACCCGGATCTTCACTCTTGCCGCCTCCTGCTGTTGCCGGCGCTTCTCGCCCTGCCTGGCCTTCGTCGTCTGTCTCGGTGTGGTCGGCCCCGGTGAGGGGAAGGACCATCGGGGACCAGTCTGACGCACCGCACTGACAGTCGGTGCCCCTCGGGGTCAAGTCGTGACGAGGGGCAGCCGGACGTCCGACCGCGAGTTGTGCACAGGACCCACTTCGAAACGGATTCCTCGCTCTCTCTAGTTGTCAGTAGTAGTAGGGCCTGTGGATACCGTGGATAACCCCGTTTTCGCAGCTCAGAGGCGATATTTTATCCACCGGGCCTGTGGGCGGAGCCGGTGGATAACCAGGGCCTTCTGTGGAGAACAAAAAGTTCTGCACACTCCGTGCACAGGGAGGGGCTACTTGTCCCCAGCGTCGTCCCCAGGTTTGGTCGTCTTTCCCACAGGCCCCCTCGGCAACCTCGTGTGACGCCTTTCACTCGGTGCGGTGAGGAGGCGCGTCACGTTGCCGAACAGTGGACAGCCATGTGGAGAAGCCGGTGATCGCTGGGGACAAGCAGGCTCCGCCTGTGGGTTGCCGGTGGAAAACTTCGTACACAGCCTGTGGATAGTTTTTTCATCCACAGGCTGTGGATGACCTTCGTCCACGAATCCACAGCCCATTGACCTGGCTCGATCGTCCCGCATCCAGGGTGCCTGTGGACACAGTCTGGACAACTTCCCGGTCCCCAGGGTGTGGACGGGAAAAAGTCGCCGAATCTGTGGAGGACGGCCGTAACCTCGGCTCTTAATCGAACAGCGGGTGAGCGGTGAGCGACCCCTGTACGACCGCCGCACGACGCGCGTCGCGGCCGCATCGCGACCGAGACGGGGCCGGGAAGGGGCCGGGAAGGGGCCGGGAAGGGCCGAGGACGGGGCCGCGGGCCCGTGAGACGGCCCTCGACGGGCGTCCAGCGGTCTCGATGCGGCCTTGGAGCGACCTCCGAGCTCCGGAAGCTCCCGGCGGCCTCCGCCGACGCTCGCAGGTCTCCCCGTGGGGCTCCCGTGGGTCTCCCGTCGGTCCTCTCATGGGCTCCACCGGTCTCCGTCAGCCGCCATTGGCCCCGCCGTAGCCGTAGCCGCAGCGGTCCGGGAACGGCGAAGGGCGTCCCCGGAACTTCCTCCTCCGGGGACGCCCTCAGCGACGTCAGGGACGGGTGCGCCGCGCTCCGCGGCCCGCCGTCAGCCGTTCTTGATGCGGTTGGTCAGCTCCGTCACCTGGTTGTAGATGGAGCGCCGCTCGGCCATCAGATTGCGGATCTTGCGGTCCGCGTGCATGACCGTCGTGTGGTCCCGGCCGCCGAACAGCGCGCCGATCTTCGGCAGCGACAGGTCCGTCAGCTCACGGCACAGGTACATGGCGATCTGCCGGGCCGTGACGAGCTGGCGGCCTCGCGAACTGCCGCACAGGTCCTCGATCGTGAGGCCGAAGTAGTCGGCCGTCGCGCTCATGATGGCCGTCGAGGTGATTTCGGGCGTGGAGTCGTCGCCGCCGGGGATGAGGTCCTTCAGGACGATCTCCGTGAGGCCCAGGTCCACCGGCTGCCGGTTGAGCGACGCGAACGCCGTCACCCGGATCAGCGCGCCCTCCAGCTCGCGGATGTTGCGCGAGATCCGCGAGGCGATGAACTCCAGCACCTCCGGCGGGGCGTTGAGCTGCTCCTGCACCGCCTTCTTGCGCAGGATCGCGATACGCGTCTCCAGCTCGGGCGGCTGGACGTCGGTGATCAGGCCCCACTCGAAACGGTTCCGCAGCCGGTCCTCCAGCGTGACCAGCTGCTTCGGGGGGCGGTCGCTGGAGAGCACGATCTGCTTGTTGGCGTTGTGCAGGGTGTTGAAGGTGTGGAAGAACTCCTCCTGCGTCGACTCCTTGTCCGCGAGGAACTGGATGTCGTCGACGAGCAGGATGTCCATCTCGCGGTACCGCTTGCGGAAGCTGTCGCCCTTGCCGTCGCGGATGGAGTTGATGAACTCGTTGGTGAACTCCTCCGAGCTCACGTAGCGCACCCGCGTGCCCGGGTAGAGGCTTCGCGCGTAGTGGCCGATGGCGTGCAGCAGGTGCGTCTTGCCGAGGCCCGACTCCCCGTAGATGAAGAGGGGGTTGTAGGCCTTCGCGGGCGCTTCCGCGACGGCGACGGCGGCCGCGTGCGCGAAGCGGTTGGAGGCGCCGATGACGAAGGTGTCGAAGAGGTACTTCGGGTTCAGGCGCGCGGTGGGCTCACCGGGTCCGGGCGTCGGCGAGGACGAGCCGGCCGAAGGGCCGGGCGCGCCCATGCCGGACTGGCCCGGGCCGCCGGGACCGCCGCGGTGCGGGTGACCGGGTCCGGCCGACGACTCGGGCCGGTCCCGGCGGCCGCCGTCGCGGTCGTAGTCGGAGCGGGGCTTGTCGTACTCGGGCCGTTTCTGTTCGTACGGCGACGGGTCGTACGGCGGCCGCTCGGCCGACTGGGGGCGGTAGTCCTGCGAGGGGGAGCCGTACGGGTCCTGCGACGACGGCGACGCGTACGGGTCGCGCTCGGGGAAGCCGAGTCGCTGCTGCTGCCAGCTGTACTCGTCCTGTTGCGGGCGCGGCCAGGCGCCGGGCTCGGGACGCTGGTACTCCGAGGGGTAGGCCGGGCGTGCGGTCGGCAGCTGGTCCCCGCGCGAGCCGGGGAGCTGGTCGCCCGGGGTCGGGGGCAGCTGGTCGCCACGGTGTCGGCCGTAGCCCTCGTACTGGCTCTCGTACGGGGTGTCGTACCGGCCGTCCTGCCCGTCGTAGGGGCCGGCGGGGAGTTCGGGCTCCTCGTAGCGCTGCTGCTGCTGGACGGGGGGCGCGGGCGGGGCCGGGGGCTCGCCCGCCGAGTCGTCGACGGTGATCGCGATGCGGATCGGGCGGCCGCACTCGCGGCTGAGCGTCTCGCTGACGACCGGGGCCAGGCGGCCTTCCAGCACGTTCTTCGCGAATTCGTTCGGCACTGCGAGCAGTGCGGTGTCGGCGACCAGCGCGAGCGGCTGGCAGCGCCGGATCCAGTGTTCGTCCTTCACCTCGACGCCCTGGCCACGGCCCTCACCGAGGAGCTGTTCCAGTACTCGTGGCCACACTGCGGCAAGATCGGCAGGCACGTCAGCCACAGGGCACGCTCTCTCGTGGGTCCCACGAACGTGTGGTTGCGGGACGGTCGGGATTCATATCGGGCGGGGGCAGGGACAAAGGAACGAATCGGAGTCCAGCCACGGTAGTCAGGGCGGCGGGTACGGTTCAAGTTGTTGTCCCCAGCCTGTGGACAGTGTCTCCCAGCGGCCACCGGTTTGACCGGATGGCGCAGCCGCGCGTACCGTAACCAGGTCGAGTTGTCGATGGCTGCTGCCGCCTGCCTCCGATGGGCACAGATCGCGTCAGGTGATCGGGAAGCGGTGCACTCGGGCGTTGACCGCGAGCTACCTCGTGGGCGCACGGTGACAGCCAGGACGGCACCCCGCCACCACCGATTGATTTCTGGAGCCCCCGAGTGAGCAAGCGCACCTTCCAGCCGAACAACCGCCGTCGCGCCAAGACCCACGGCTTCCGCCTGCGGATGCGCACCCGTGCCGGCCGCGCGATTCTCGCGAACCGCCGCAGCAAGGGTCGCGCCAACCTGTCCGCCTGAGCCTGATCAGGTCATGACGTCGTGCTGCCTACCGAGCATCGGCTGAGGCGGCGCGAGGACTTCGCGACCGCGGTACGACGGGGCCGTCGGGCCGGACGCCCGACTCTCGTCGTCCATCTTCGAAGCGGTGCCACGGACCCGCACGCGCCTGGGGAGAGCGCTCCCCCGACGCGTGCGGGTTTCGTCGTCAGCAAGGCGGTGGGCGGCGCGGTCGTCCGCAACAAGGTGAAGCGCAGACTGCGTCACCTGATGCGCGATCGAGTCACGCTGTTCCCCCCCGGTAGCCTGGTAGTCGTACGGGCGCTGCCCGGGGCGGGCGACGCCGACCACGCACAGCTGGCCCAAGACCTGGACGCCGCCCTTCAACGGCTACTGGGAGGGGGCGCGCGATGAAGTACCCGCTGCTGGCTCTCATCAAGCTCTACCAGTGGACGATCAGTCCGCTGCTCGGGCCGGTGTGCAAGTACTACCCGTCGTGCTCCCACTACGGCTACACGGCCATCGACCGGCACGGCGCGGTCAAGGGAACGGCACTCACCGCCTGGCGCATCCTGCGGTGCAATCCGTGGTCGCTGGGGGGCGTGGACCATGTCCCGCCGCGCAAGCGCCCGCGGTGGCACGAAATGCTGCGTGACGCCTGGCGTGCACGCAAGGGCGGGACCTCCGCCGCCGAAACGGCCACCGAAGAGGACCTCCCTTCGAGCCCGGCCGCAGAGACACCGTCCCATGCCCAAGGAGCATGATTAGTGGACACGATTGCCAGCCTCTTCAGCTTCATCACGACACCTGTCTCCTGGGTCATCGTCCAGTTCCACAAGGTGTACGGGTCGATCTTCGGCCCTGACACCGGGTGGGCCTGGGGCCTGTCGATCGTGTCTCTGGTGATCCTGATCCGTATCTGCTTGATCCCGCTCTTCGTGAAGCAGATCAAGTCGACCCGGGCCATGCAGACGCTGCAGCCCGAGATGAAGAAGATCCAGGAGCGCTACAAGAACGACAAACAGCGTCAGTCCGAAGAGATGATGAAGCTGTACAAGGAGACGGGCACCAACCCGCTCTCCTCGTGCCTTCCCATCCTGGCGCAGTCGCCGTTCTTCTTCGCCCTGTACCACGTGCTCAACGGCATCGCGACGGGCGACAAGATCGGCGTCATCAACGAGCAGCTGCTGGAGAGCGCGCGTAAGGCGCACATCTTCGGCGCTCCGCTGGCGGCGAAGTTCACCGACGGCTCGGCGAAGGTGGAGTCGCTCGGCGCCTCGCTGACGGACGTCCGCGTGGTCACCGCGATCATGATCGTCCTGATGTCGGCGTCGCAGTTCTTCACCCAGCGCCAGCTCATGACGAAGAACGTCGACACTTCGGTCAAGACGCCGTTCATGCAGCAGCAGAAGATGCTGATGTACGTCTTCCCGGTCATGTTCGCCGTCTTCGGCATCAACTTCCCGGTCGGTGTCCTCGTCTACTGGCTGACCACCAACGTGTGGACCATGGGCCAGCAGATGTACGTGATCCGCAACAACCCGACCCCGGGTTCCAAGGCTCAGGCCGCCTACCTGGAGCGCCTGTACAAGCACGTCACGCAGCACGGCAAGACGCGTCGGCGCAGTGAGAAGGCCATCGTCAAGGCCATCGTGGCCAAGGGCCGTGACCGCAACGAGGCGGAGCGCAAGTTCATCAACGCTCTGACCAAGGTGGGTTACGCGGCTCAGGTCGACGGCACCGTGATCAAGAGCGAGGCCCAGGCCGCCGCCCAGGCCGAGGACGGCACGCCGACGAGCGCGGCCGCCGCCAAGCGCCAGCAGCCCAAGCGGCAGTCGAAGTCCCAGCGCCAGTCCGCGCCCGCGAAGGCGGCCGGCGAGCCCACCTCTCTGATCAAGTCCGGTGCCCCGGAGGACGACAAGCCCTCCGCAGCCGCCGAGGCCGCCAGGACGCAGCCTGCCGCCAAGCCCGGTTCCGCGGGCCGCAGCAAGGCCCAGTCCGGTCAGCGCAAGGGCGGCCCGCAGCGCCCCAAGTCCCCGTCCAAGAAGTAAGAAGGAGCCCATCCCGTGACGGAAGGCACCACCTCCGCCGCCGCCGAGGGTGCAGACACCCTGACCCGCCTCGAGCAGGAGGGCGAGATCGCGGCGGACTACCTCGAGGGTCTGCTGGACATCGCCGACCTGGACGGCGACATCGACATGGACGTCGAGGCCGACCGCGCCTCAGTGTCGATCATCAGCGATGAGGGCACTCGCAGCCTGCACAAGCTGGTCGGCCGGGACGGCGAGGTGCTGGAGGCGTTGCAGGAGCTCACGCGCCTTGCCGTGCACCGGGAGACCGGTGACCGCAGTCGGCTGATGCTGGACATCGCGGGTTACCGTGCCGAGAAGCGCGCCGAGCTCTCCGAGCTGGGCGCCAAGGCCGCGGCCGATGCGAAGAACAGCGGTGAGCCGGTGCGGCTGAGGCCGATGACGCCCTTCGAGCGCAAGGTCGTCCACGACGCGGTGAAGGCGGCCGGCCTGCGCAGCGAGTCCGAGGGCGAGGAGCCGCAGCGCTTCGTCGTCGTGCTGCCCAACTGATTCGGTACATACGCGTTCCCGGCCCCGTCTGTTGTGCAGACGGGGCCGGTCTTTGTCAGCCTGGTAGTTCTGGTGGTCGGCGCTCGAAGCAGCGTTGATGCGGTACGGAAGGACGGTCCCCGTGACGGAGGCAGCGGAGCTCCCCCCCGCGCCCGAAGTGGCACGCGAGGTGTTCGGCGATCGCTTCGGCGATGCGGTCCGCTATGCCGAGCTCCTGGCCGAGGCAGGAGTGCAGCGCGGGCTCATCGGCCCGCGGGAGGTGCCCCGCCTGTGGGAGAGGCACATCCTGAACTGCGCGGTCCTCTCCGAGGTCGTGCCCGAGGGCGTGACCGTGTGCGACGTCGGTTCGGGCGCCGGTCTGCCTGGCATTCCCCTGGCGCTGGTGCGGGAGGATCTCAAGATCACATTGTTGGAGCCGCTGCTGCGGCGCACCAACTTCCTCACGGAGGTCGTCGAGCTCCTCGGCCTGGACCATGTGACCGTCGCGCGCGGTCGCGCGGAAGAGGTCATGGGCAAGATTCCACCGGTCCATGTGGTGACCGCCCGTGCCGTGGCGCCGTTGGACCGCCTGGCCACGTGGGGCATTCCGCTGCTGCGTCCCTACGGTGAGATGCTCGCCCTCAAGGGCGACACGGCCGAGGAAGAGTTGAAGAGCGCTGCCACGGCACTGAGCAAGCTCGGCGCCGTGGGCACTTCGATCTTGCACGTCGGGGAGGGATTCGTCGATCCTCTGTCCACGGTCGTGCGGGTCGAGGTCGGGGAGAGCCCGGGCGGTGTGCGCTTTGCGGCCAAGCGGGCCAAGGCGGCGCGGACCGGCCGGACGCGGCGACGCCGCTGATCGGACGGCGTGTCCGGGTCGGTGCCGCGTCGTCGCCGGGCTTCGTGCACCGTCGTCGGCCGTTCCTCCGGCCCGCAGTCCGCTCTCTTGCGGGCTGTTTGCTGGTGGTGCGGCCTGTGACGGTTCGCTCTGTGGTGGTTCGGTTGCCGACGGGTCCTCCGGGTGCCCGTGTGGAGGAGCGTTCGACTGAGGAGCGGCTGCCGGGCATATCCCACCCAAGAAGCCAAACGTGCGCATACCGGGGTGTCGCACAGGCGGGGACCTGACCGCCGTGCATCGTGTTTCACGTGAAACGTCGCTCCTTGCTCCACGGCATCATCAGCCGCGGCCGCGCCGCTGCCGAACCGCGCGACCGCAAGCCTCTCGGTTCACTCGATGAGGGACGGGAGTTGTCCACAGAGGTGGATTTCTCCACAGAACGACAGGCCTCACTGGTTCACCACCCCGAAGGCATGGGAGGCTCTGTTCATTGCGAGCCTGAAGTCGAGGAGAGTGAATCCTTGCGGTCCGACGCCAACATCGCGGGACCGATGACCGATCCGGTCCCCGGTCCCCGTACCGAGTCGTCGTTTGGGGAGGATGTTTCACGTGAAACACCGCCCCCGATGGACGACACTCCGATCGGTCGTGCTGCCCAACTCGCGGTGGAGGCTCTGGGCCGCGCCGGTGAGGGCCTGCCACGGCCCGAGCACACCCGTGTGATCGTGGTCGCCAACCAGAAGGGCGGAGTGGGCAAGACGACGACGACGGTCAATCTCGCCGCGTCCCTGGCCCTGCACGGCGGCCGTGTCCTGGTGGTCGACCTCGACCCTCAGGGCAATGCGTCCACCGCGTTGGGGATCGACCACCACGCTGAGGTGCCGTCCATCTATGACGTGCTGGTCGACAGCCGTCCCCTCGCAGAAGTCGTCCAGCCCGTGCCCGACGTGGAGGGCCTCTTCTGCGCTCCCGCCACCATCGATCTCGCTGGTGCGGAGATCGAGCTGGTGTCCCTGGTGGCACGAGAGAGTCGCCTGCAGAGGGCGATCCAGGCGTACGAACAGCCGCTGGACTACATCCTCATCGACTGCCCGCCGTCGCTCGGCCTGTTGACGGTCAACGCGCTGGTGGCCGGCGCCGAAGTTCTCATCCCGATCCAGTGCGAGTACTACGCGCTGGAAGGCCTGGGACAGTTGCTGCGCAACGTCGACCTGGTACGGGGGCACCTCAACCCCGACCTGCATGTGTCGACCATCCTGCTCACCATGTATGACGGCCGGACGCGGCTCGCGTCGCAGGTCGCGGAAGAGGTGCGCACCCACTTCGGTGACGAGGTGCTGCGGACGAGCATTCCCCGCTCGGTCCGTATCTCCGAGGCACCGAGCTATGGGCAGACGGTGCTGACCTACGATCCAGGATCGAGCGGCGCCCTCTCCTACCTTGAGGCTGCACGAGAACTCGCGTTGAAGGGTGTCGACGTCGGATATGACGCGACGCACGCCCACATCGGCGCTCAGAACAACCCGAACATGGTGGAGGGGATCCAGTGAGTGAGCGACGGAGGGGTTTGGGTCGCGGTCTTGGCGCATTGATCCCTGCTGCCCCGACGGAGAAGACGCCGGCTCAAGCCGCGATGGGCGGCGGGGGCTCCACGTCGCCCGCTGCCGTCCCGGTCCTGACGGCGGACAGAGGGGTGGCCGCGGCGAAGGTCGCCACGCTGCCGCATGTTTCACGTGAAACAGAGGAACTGCCGACGAGTGACCTCCTGGAGATGCCGTCGGCGCCCATCGGCGTTCACTTCGCGGAGATCCCCCTCGATCAGATCACGCCGAACCCGCGCCAGCCGCGTGAGGTCTTCGACGACGACGCCCTGCACGAGCTGGTCACCTCCATCAAGGAGGTCGGTCTCCTCCAGCCGGTCGTCGTGCGTCAGACCGGCACCGCACGCTACGAACTCATCATGGGTGAGCGGCGTTGGCGGGCCTGCCGCAAGGCCGGCCTGGAGGCGATCCCGGCGATCGTGCGAGCCACGGACGACGAGAAGCTCCTCCTGGACGCCCTCCTGGAGAACCTCCACCGGGCTCAGCTCAACCCGCTGGAAGAGGCAGCCGCCTACGACCAGTTGCTGAAGGACTTCAACTGCACGCACGACCAGCTGGCGGACCGCATCGGGCGGTCCCGTCCACAGGTCTCCAACACCCTGCGTCTGCTGAAGCTCTCGTCGGCGGTCCAGCGTCGCGTGGCGGCGGGTGTGCTGTCCGCCGGCCATGCACGGGCGCTGCTCTCCGTCGACGACTCGGAGGAGCAGGATCGTCTGGCCCACCGCATCGTGGCCGAGGGGCTCTCCGTACGGGCCGTCGAAGAGATCGTGACCCTCATGGGGTCGCGTCCGCAGGCGGCGCAGCGGGCCAAGGGGCCGCGTGCCGGCGGCCGGGTCTCCCCGGCGCTGACCGATCTCGCGACCCGGCTCTCGGACCGTTTCGAAACGCGGGTGAAGGTCGATCTCGGGCAGAAGAAGGGAAAGATCACCGTCGAGTTCGCTTCGATGGAGGACCTTGAGCGCATCCTCGGCACCCTTGCTCCCGGCGAGGGGCCGGTCCTGCCGAAGGGCCTCGGGGAGGGTGACACCGAGGAAACGGAAGACCGAGGTCACGCTCAGCAGTGACCGCGTCGGCCTGAGTCGTACAGAGCGAGCCGTGTCCGGTGGGTACCGGACACGGCTCGCTCTTTGCTTGCAGGCGCTGTCGATGGAATCGCATCGTGGATACGATGCGGTAAGGCTTTGACGCATCCACCTGGCAGTACCTCGGAGCGGGAGGTGGGGGCCATGCGAACGATGAGCCGGACCGGACTGGTGAGCGCCGGACTCGGGCTGGGCGCGGTCGGCGGGTTCGTCGGCAGTCTGCTCAGGGAACGGAGCGCTCTGACGGCTGCTCGCGATGCCGCGGGCGAAGGAAGCGAGGAACAGCCTTCATGGGGCGTCGGCTCGTACCGCTCACGCTGGACAACCTTCAAGACCTTCCCAAGCGCTGTCGCTCGTGTGTCTTCTGGGAACTCGATCCCGTCAGCGGCGAAGCCGCACTGAAGGCGGGGACGACCTCGCTGGAGAAGGAGGCCTGGATCTCTGCAGTCCTGCTGGACTGGGGGTCCTGCGGCCGTGTCGTCTACGTGGACGACGTCCCCGTGGGCTACGTGCTCTATGCGCCTCCCGCCTATGTCCCCCGCTCGACGGCGTTCCCCACCAGCCCGGTGTCGCCGGACGCCGTGCAGCTCATGACCGCGTTCATCATGCCGGGGTACCAGGGGCAGGGGCTCGGCCGGGTGATGGTCCAGACGGTCGCCAAGGATCTGCTGAGGCGAGGCTTCAAGGCCGTCGAGGCGTTCGGTGACACCCGCTGGAAGGAGCCGGCCTGTCTGCTCCCGGCCGATCACCTGCTGGCGGTGGGCTTCAAGACCGTCCGTCCCCATCCCGCCCATCCTCGGTTGAGACTGGAGCTGAGAAGCACCCTCTCGTGGAAGGAAGACGTCGAAATGGCGCTGGACCGTTTGCTGGGAGCAGTCCAGAAGGAGCCCGCTCTGCGTCCGCTGTAGGGGCTCGACACAGCGAAGGGCCGGTCCGTCGGGACCGGCCCTTCGTGTTTCACGTGAAACATCGGCCGTCGGCGTGACGGCTCAGCGCGTCACTCGGAGATGAAGGTCTCCAGGTCGCGGACGAGCGCGGCCTTCGGCTTGGCGCCGACGATGGTCTTGGCGACCTCGCCGCCCTGGTACACGTTCAGGGTCGGGATCGACATGACGCCGTACTTGGCAGCCGTGTTCGGGTTCTCGTCGATGTTGAGCTTGACGATCTCGATCTTCTCGCCGTGCTCGGCGGCGATGGCCTCAAGTGACGGCGCGATCTGACGGCACGGGCCGCACCACTCGGCCCAGAAGTCCACCAGGACGGGCTTGTCGCTCTTGAGGACGACCTCTTCGAAATCGGCGTCGGTCACGTTCTTCAGGGTGCCGGCCACAGGGGGCTCCTTCATTCTTGTGCGTGGGGCGGGAGGGGATCAGACGGAGGTCTTCTCGGGCTCGGCCTGCTCCTCGTCCGCGAGGGCGGCGAGGTAGCGCTCGGCGTCGAGAGCGGAGGAGCAGCCGGTGCCGGCCGCGGTGATCGCCTGGCGGTAGGTGTGGTCCACCACGTCGCCGGCGGCGAAGACGCCGGTGATGTTCGTCCGGGTGGAGGGCGCGGCGACCTTCAGGTAGCCCTCCTCGTCGAGGTCGAGCTGCCCCTTGAAGAGCTCGGTGCGCGGGTCGTGGCCGATCGCGATGAACAGGCCGGTCACCGGCAGGTCCGAAAGCTCACCGGTCTTGAGGTTGCGCAGCTTCAGCCCGGCCAGCTTCGGGTCTCCCTGGATCTCGGCGACCTCGCTGTTCCAGATGAACTTGATCTTCGGGTCGGCGAAGGCGCGCTCCTGCATCGCCTTGGAGGCGCGCAGGGTCTCCCGGCGGTGGACGATCGTCACGGACTTGGCGAACCGGGAGAGGAAGGTGGCCTCCTCCATCGCGGTGTCGCCGCCGCCGATGACGGCGATGTCCTGGTCCTTGAAGAAGAAGCCGTCACACGTGGCGCACCAGGAGACACCGCGGCCCGAGAGGGCGTCCTCGTTCGGCAGACCGAGCTTGCGGTGCTGCGAGCCGGTGGTCACGATGACGGCCTTGGCGCGGTGGACCGTGCCGGCGGTGTCCGTGACGGTCTTGATCTCACCGGTGAGGTCGACGGAGACGATGTCGTCGGGGATCAGCTCGGCGCCGAAGCGCTCGGCCTGGGCGCGCATGTTGTCCATGAGCTCGGGGCCCATGATGCCGTCCTGGAAGCCGGGGAAGTTCTCCACCTCGGTGGTGTTCATGAGTGCGCCGCCCGCCGTGACGGCGCCTTCGAACACCAGCGGCTTCAGGGAGGCGCGCGCGGTGTAGAGGGCCGCGGTGTAGCCGGCGGGCCCGGAGCCGATGATGATCACGTTACGGACATCGCTCACGGCTTGTTTCCTCGTCTCTGGACAGCTTCGGTCGACCGGGGGAGCTTCTTCGGACTCTCACCCCACCCAACGGATCCTAAGGGGCGTGCATTCCCGCTGTGTCCGGGCACACGGAGGGAGGACGTCCTGACGGACGCCAAGGGGGTACGACGCGAGATCGACTCGAAGCGTCGTTTCGTCAGGGGCGGGTGTAGGTAGTCGTCAGCAGGATCTTGGCTGGACCGGACGACGGATGATTCACACAGGCCGTGTCCATGATGTAGGCGTCGACCCGTGTGCTGTCCGAGGCGTCGGGCAACACGACGAGCACGGCGTCCGTCCCCTTGTAGGTGCCTGTCTCGGTTGCGAGGACCGCCTCGGAGCGTCCGATGCCCTGCTGCACACACGGCGGAACGGTGGGTTGCCGCAGGATCTTGGGCGTCTGGGTGTCGGGCTCGCCCTGGATGCCCATGCTGGACGGTGATCGCGAGCCGCCGGCCTTGGCCAGGAGATCGGTGACCTGTGTGTGCAGCTTGCTCGCGGAGAAGGTGTCGGGCGCCGTCGACTGGTGGGGCGCACTGCCCGGGTTTCCGCCGCCGCCCGTGAGGGACGACACCAGGACGGAGCCGAGTCCGAGTGCCGCAGCGGTGAAGACCGCGCCGAGGACGGCGACCCTGCGGCGGTTGCCCCGCCTGTCGTTCCGGCGACCCTTGCGTCCCGGGCCGGTGGTGGAGCGGGCATGTCCCGAGGGGCGGTCCGCCGCTGTCGTTGTTTCACGTGAAACAGGGGGAGCGTCGGTGTCACCGGCGACTGCGGGGACCGTCTCCTGAGGGTGCTCAGTGTCCGGAGCCGTGGCGTCCAGCAGGGCCTCGGCGGCCAGCGCGGCGTCGAGGCGACGGGCGACGTCGTCCGGCATGCGCGGTGGGCCGGGGAGATCGCCCAACAGGCCACGGATCTCCTCCAGGGAGGCGTGGACGTCGGCACACAGGTCGCAGGCGTCCAGATGTCGGCGCACCTCGGCGCTCCGGGCCGGGGCCAGCAGGCCCTCGGTGAGGTCGGAGATCTCCGCGACGTCCGGGTGTCCGGTCATGTCCGTCGTCGATGTCACGCTCGCCCACCTCCGCCCTTCACAGCAGCTGAATCGCCTGTCCCGGCGTTGTCCGGTCCCTCGTCCCGAAGGCCCGCTGCCGGTGGGACGGATGTCCCCTGCGCCCGGTTCCGTCCTGAGCCGCTTCGTCTTCCGTCGCCGGAGCCTTCCGGCCGCAGGTGGGTGAGCAAGGGAAGGAGTCTGGCCCTGCCGCGGGCACAGCGGCTCTTCACCGTTCCCGTCGGCACGTCGAGCACGCGGGCGGCCTCGGCGACCGCATACCCCTGCATGTCCACGAGGACCAGGGCGGCCCGCTGATCGGGCGGGAGCGTGCCGAGCGCTTCGAGGAGCTGGCGGTGGACGTCGTTGCGTTCGGCCGGCGCGGAAGCCGACTCGTGCGGGTCGAGCAACTGCTCCAGGCGCTCGGTGTCGTCGACCGGCGAGGTCTTGCGGGAGGCTGCTTTGCGTGCACGGTCGAGACAGGCGTTCACGGTGATGCGGTGGAGCCAGGTCGTGACCGCGGACTGGCCGCGGAAGGTGTGGGCGGCCCGGTAGGCGGACACCAGGGCGTCCTGGACGGCGTCAGCGGCTTCCTCGCGGTCTCCCAGCGTGCGCAGGGCCACCGCCCACAGCCGGTCGCGGTGACGCCGCACGAGCTCACCGAAGGCGTCGGCGTCGCCCTCGACGTGGCGGGTGAGGAGGTCCTGGTCGCTCACTCCGTCGTATCCGGAGCTTCCCGCCATCGGACCCCCTCCCCTTCAGTGAGACGTCAACCCGTGAACTTCACGTCGGTGATGCCCTGCTTGTGGCCGCCGTCGCTGTACTGGTCGCCGGCAGCGTACGGCAGAGCCGTGAGCCAGATGAGCACGTACCGGGTCTTGACCGCTTTGGACGCCTTCACCGTGGCGGTGGTTCCGGTCGTGGTGAGTGTGCCGATCTTCGTCATCGAGTTCAGGGCGCTCGGTGACGGGTTCAGGGAGTCAGCGGCGTACAGGTTCACGGTGGTGTGGTCGCCGCCGTAGTAGAGCCCTATGGCCGCCTTGGAGATCTCCTGCGTTGAGCCGAGGTCGTACACGATGCCCACGCCCGGCTTGTAGGGCGCGAGGTTCGGACCACCGATGAAGCTGGCCGTCCGCCAGTACGTCGAACTGTCGCTGTCGTAGGTCTCACCGACGTCGCCGGGGTGCTGGGCGCTGCCGCTCACCACGTACTCGGCTGCGTCCTTGATCTTCAGCTGCTGGACCGGCTTGGGCGCGCTGCTGTTCTTGTCGCCCTCGTCCGTCGTCTGCGTCCGGTTCGGGTCGTCGGAGTTGCGCTGGTTCATGAGGGCGTCAGCGAGCTGCCAGCTGCCCAGGCCGAGGGCGGCGATCAGGAGGGCGGAGACCGCCCACTTCAGGGCCTTGCCGGTACGGCTCTGCAGCGGGGGCGGCGGGGCCGTGACCTGCTGGGTGACGCCGGGGTGCGTCGCCGGCCGACCGTAGGAGCCCTGCTGGTACGTCGTGCGCTGGTACTCCGGCGGTGCGGTGAAAGCGGGCTCCGGCGGCCGGATGCGCGGCATCTCCCCGATCGCCTTCACCAGCTCCTCCGGGGTGGTGCAGGCGGACTCGTGTCGGGAGGCGGTCGCACCGTCGTTGACCAGCGCGCGCATGGACAGCTCCGACAGGCCCCGGTGGACGCCCGCGCGCACCTGGTCGGGGGCGATCAGACCGATGTCCTTCGGCAGTCCGGACAGGCCGTAGGCGTCGTTCTCGTACGGCCAGCGCTGGGTGAGCGCCGCGTACAGCAGCGCGCCGATCGCCTCGGTGTCGGTGCGCTGGGGGGCGTCGGTGGTGATGCCGCGCAGGGCGGCGTTCACTGCGAGGCCGCGGATGCGCCACTGCCCCGAGGAGGTCCGCAGCACGGCGTTCGGGTTGAGCCGCAGATGCGCCAGGCCTTCCCGATGCGCCGCGGCCATCGCGGAGGCGATCTGACTGACCATCTGGTAGGCGTCGTGCGGTTCCAGGGGGCCGGCCGCGAGCAACGTGGTCAGCTCGGTGGCGTCGGGCAGCCACTCGTGGACGACGTAGACGAGGTCGTTCTCCTCCACGGCGTCCAGCACCTGGACGAAGCGGGGATCGCCCAGCAGCGCCGAGGAGCGCGCCGCGGCCAGCACCGAACGGGCCCGGTTGTGGTCCGCGGGCAGGACGTGGACGCCCACGGCACGGCGGAGTTTCTCGTCGACGGCCCGCCAACTGCTGAAACCGTCCAGACGGGTGACGCACTCTTCGAGACGGTAGCGTCTGGCGAGCTTGTGGCCGCTGTGCAGTTCCGGCGGTGAGGCTTTCCCGGGACGCTCCGCCCCGCCACTCCCCTGTGCCTCGTCGCTGTCCGTGTCCTGCTCCCGGTTCTTGACCACCCCGTCGGCCGTGGACTGGCCCGCTTGTGCGGTCAGCGGCTCGTCACCGCTGTTGTCTGCCACGTCGACGGCAGCTGTGCTCCGTTCTGCCACCGTCGTTCCTGCCTCCCCATTCAGTGCGCGCCGTGCGACCTCGTGCGCGCCGTCCGACGCCGAACCCAATTGTGCCCACAGTCCGCCGCTATGCACGACACACGGTGGCGAACGATGGTTGTGCGACTGCCCCTCGCTCACCTTCGTGCATCGGGCGGCGCTCCCTTCCCCGGACCCGGTCCGTCCGGCGGTCCCTAGCGCCCCAGGCGCCCGCGCACCATGCCGACCAGCGAGTTGAGCTCCTCGATGCGCATACGGCGGGCGGCGACGAAGAAGACGCCGAGCAGAAGTGCCCCGCCGGCCAGCAGCGCGGCGAAGGAACCGATGACGCCCTGGCCCAGGCTGTGGCCGATGCCGTAGCAGGCCGCACCGCTGATCAGGGCGGCTGGCACGGAGGCGATGCACAGCCGGGCGTACGTCCGCAGGACGTGGGAGCCGTCGAGGTCGCCGTCGAGCCGTTTGCGCAGCCGGTTCCAGGCGACGCCCACGCCGATCGCGTACGCCAGACCGTAGGACGCAGCCATGCCGACCACGGCCCAGCGGGCGGGGAGGACGAAGTAGCAGACCGCCGAGGCGCTCGCGTTGACCGCGGCGACGATGACCGTGTTGTAGAAGGGGGTGCGGGTGTCTTCGTAGGCGTAGAAGGCGCGCAGGACGACGTACTGCACGGAGTAGGGGATGAGGCCGAGGCCGAAGGCCATCAGCATGAAGCCCATGTTCGTGGCCTCGCTGGTGCCCGAGGAACCGAAGATCAGCGTGCACATCGGGATGCCGAGCGCGAGGAAGCCGAAGGCGATCGGCACGATCGCGACGGCCGTGGTGCGCAGACCCTGCGAGATGTCGTCGCGGACCGCGCCGCCGTCGCCCTCGGCGGCCGAACGCGAGATGCGGGGCAGCAGGGCGGCCATCAGGGAGACGGTGATGATGGCCTGCGGCAGGCCCCAGATCAGCTGGGCGTTGGCGTAGGCGGCGAAGCCCGTGCCGTCGACCGGCGAGTCCTTGCCGGCCGACGTGGACAGCTGGGTCACGACGAGTGCGCCGGCCTGGTTGGCCAGCACGAACAGGACGGTCCACTTGGCGAGCGTGGCCGCCTTGCCGAGACCGTGGCCCTTCCAGTCGAAGCGCAGCCGCAGCCGGAACCCGGTCTCCCGCAGGTACGGGATCATCGCCAGGGCCTGGACGACCAGGCCGAGCAGGACTCCGATGCCGAGGAGCCGCTCGCCCTCCGGCGGGATGGTCGTGACCTTCATGCCGGAGTCGGCGGCGGTGCCGTAGACCCAGATGAACATGCCCAGCGTCACGATGATGACGATGTTGTTGAGGACCGGCGTCCACATCATCGCGCCGAACTTCCCGCGCGCGTTGAGGACCTGACCCATCACCACGTGGACGCCCATGAAGAAGATCGAGGGCAGGAAGTAGCGGACGAAGGTGATGCCGACCTGGTTGGCCGCCGGGTCGCTGGCGACCGAGTCGGACAGCAGACGGATCAGGACGGGGGCGGCGACGATGGCGCCGACGGTGAGGACGCCCAGCGCCACCATGACCAGCGTGAGCAGGCGGTTGGCGTAGGCCTCGCCGCCGTCCTCGTCCTCCTTCATGGCCCGCACGAGCTGCGGGACGAAGACCGAGTTGAGGCCGCCGCCGACGGTGAGGATGTAGATCATCGTCGGCAGCTGGTAGGCGACCTGGAAGGTGTCGCCGAGCAGGCCGACGCCCAGTGCGGAGACGATCAGCGCGGAGCGGACGAAGCCGGTGAGGCGGGAGACCATCGTGCCCGCCGCCATGACGGCGCTGGACTTCAGCAGTCCCGACGCGCGACCGCCCTTCTTCGGGGCGGGCGCCGCGGTGGCCGGGGCCGGCGCTGCGTCGGGCGTCGCGGTGAGGTTCATGGTCTGGTCGATCGCGGGCGTGGCGGCGACCGGCTCCCGGTAGTGCTGCGGTGCTGCCGGCCCGCCGTGCGGCTGGGCGGGGCCGGGCATGGCCGACGGCTCCGCCGACGGACGGGAGTCGCTCTGCGCAGGGCCGGCTTGTTGCTGGTAGCCGCTCTGCTGCTGGTCGCGGAAGAGGTGGGCGAAGGCGTCCGGCTGGTGCTGCTGCTCACCGGAGTGCGTCACCAGGTCGTCGACGCCGACGAACTGGGTGGTGCGGGGGTCGTCTCCGTACGGCAGGTACTGGGTGGGGCCCTCCGGTTCGGGCGCAGGGGTCTGGGCCCACACATGGGGGTCGGGGGCGTACGGGGACTGCGCGGGCCGGCCGTAGAGGGGCTGGGGCGGCTCGTAGGCCTGCGGGGGCGGCGGGGGGTGTGCGGCGCGGTCGTAGAGCGCCTCGGCGACCGGGTCCTGCGCGGTGAGGTCCTGCGCCTGGTAGGGGTCCTGGTCGTAGGCGTCCTGGAGGTACATGTCCGCGGGGTGCTGCGGCGGCACCTGGTTCTGCTCGGGCGGCGGGCCCTCGGGATGCCCCGAGCCGCCCGCGGCCCGGCCGCGGTCAGCGTCGTACGGCGCGTTCATGGTTACCCCACCTCATCGTCCCGGGCCCACCGGCCACGACATCCTCAACGGTCCACTCTCTCACCCGTGCCGGACGGGTCTGCGCTTTCCGCTTCGGTGTCCGGGCTCTCGTCACTCGGCTGCTCCGGGTCGTCTGCCCCGGCTGACGGGCCGGACTCTTCCCTGAGACGGTCCTGGGGCCCCGCCGGGTTCTGCGGGTCGTCCGCGGGCTCGTCGCCCTCGGCGGGGGCGTCCTCGTCTGCCCCCTCCGCCTCGCGGGCGGCGGCACGCTTGCGCTGGGTGTACATCCGGAACCCGGCCAGCACCAGGAGCAGGACGCCGCCGCCGATGACCAGCATCACCGTGGCCGTGATCTCGGTGACCTTCACGTCGAAGGTCACCGCCGACCCGTACTCCTGGCCGTCCTCGGTGTACAGCTGGGCGATCACCGTCGTCTGGCCGTTGACCTTGGCGGACGTGGTGAACTTCACCGTCGTCGTATGGCCCCCGGAGACCGTGATCGGCTGTTCCGCGTAGGGCTCGCCGGAGATCTCCAGACGCGTCGGGTTCGTGGAGGTGAGCCGCAGGACCAGGTGGTCGACGCCCTGCACCAGATTGTTCTGCACGGTGACCGGGATCGTGGCGCTGCGTCCGGAGAGTTTCGTCTCCGACTTGTCGATCAGCTTGACCTGGCCGGTCAGCGTGTCGAGGTAGGCCCGCACGCTCTGGCGGAACGTGCTCGCCGCGGGGCCGCGTCCGCGCCAGGACGTCGACATCTCCCGGTTCAGGGCCCGCCCGAAGGGGGTCACCACCCTGGCCTCGTTGGCGAGGACCACCTTGAAGTTGTCGAGCTTGTCCTGGGTGTCCGCGATCTCCTCGAAGGCCGACCGGGGCAGCTCCCGCTTGCGCAGCGAGGCCGGGTAGGCCGACCTGGACGGCACCTTCGTGCTGGCGGCCGGATCGGGCTTGGCCTTGGCGGTCGCCGCGAGCTGCTGGGGCTGGGCCCAGGTGCCGCCCTGGAGCCGGGTGACGGCTTCCGCGAGCGTCCGGGCCTGGCCGGCCGTGGGCATGCGCTGGGGGGCCACGAGGATGCTGCGCTGCTTGTCCGTCTGCAGACCCAGCTCCAGGCTCTGCGCGAGGAACTCCTGGACGGCGAGCGTGGAGGCGGAGGCTTTGCTCAGGTCGCCCTCGAACAGCGTGGACAGCCGCGAGTCCGCGACCACCGCCGTGGTTCCGCCGCCGATGGGGCGGGCCGCGGAGGGGGTGTAGGAGAGGTCGCCGGTCTCGGCGAGGCTGTCGCTGCGCGCGATGATCTTGTCGGCGCCGGCGGAGGTCGCGACCTTGACGATCGACGGGTCGACGGCGCCCTCCACCGGCCAGGCGAAGTCGGTGCTCGGGGTCACGTGGAGCACCGTCTCCACCGTGGTGGCGGCGACGTCGGTGGCTTCCTTGAGCTGGCTCAGGGAGCCGGCGACACCGGTGCCGTTGTGGGCCAGCGAGGCGAGGTCGGGGTCGGCGAAGGGCAGTGCGACGACCTCCTTGCCGGTGACCGCGGCCTGCAGTTCGTCGAGCCATTGCTTGGCGACGGCCTGCTGGGTTCCGGCTGTCGTGGTGTCGTCGTCACCCCGGATGCGGTAGCTGCCTGTCATGGCGTCGACGGACGCCAGCAGGTCCGGGTCGATCACCCAGGTGACGTCGAGTTCCTTGCCCAGGGTCACCATCTGGTCCAGGCGGCCGCCCGGAGCGATCTCCTTGGCCAGGTCCTCGTTGAGGAAGACCGGGGTCTGCTGCGCGTTCGAGCCTGTCTCCGCCGTCATGTGGACGGTGGACACGAGCGGCCACAGCACGGTCGTCGGCGTCCTGGTGTCCGCCTCGTCGGCCTGCCACGGAAGGAAGGTCCGCTGCACGCCCAGGACCTGGTCCCACGGCTGCGCGGACGTCTCGCCGGAGAGGGCGACTCCGAGCGGGTAGACCCCGTCCTTGCCGAGGTCGAGCTTGTCGACCGGGACGGAGATGCTGAAGTGCTCAGCCACACCGGGTGTGAGCTTGGTGAACTTGGCGACGTACTTGCCGCCCACCGTGGAGCCGTCGTCTGCGGGGAGGGCGTCCGGCCGCTTGGCGGCCCTGTCGATCGCCGAGCGGGTGGCGAGCGCGTCACCCACCCGCAGATCCACATGGGCGGCCGTCACGTCCTGCTTGCCCTGGTTGGTGACCGTGCCCGAGACGGTAAGGGTGTCCCCGTCGGTGGGGGCGGCGGGCGTCAGCGAGTCGACGGAGACGGCCACCGTGCCTTCGTCGGAGTCCTCCTTGACAGTGGCCTGACCGGCGGCCTGCGCGGTGGCGGCGGGCAGCTGGAGAAGACCGGCCAGCAGGGGCGCCCCGGCGAGCAGTACGCCGGTGCGCCGCAGCCACCGGCGGGCAGGTGAGGGAGTCATCCCCGGGAAGTCTGCCGCCTCGGCCACGCGTTCGCCCGTCCCTCGTCGTCGTCAGTGGTCGTCGGAATGTGCGTCCACGCATGGTAACGATGTGCGCTGAGGGGAAGTGCCGCGGACTGCTCCACAAGATCGTGGAAGAAGGTCGGATCGTCCGCTATGTACGCGTATGAAGAGGAGGCCCCCTATGGGTGGCCGCGAGTCCCCCTTGCCTGCTTATCGGGGCAGGTGTCCTCCCGTGGCAAAACCGGGCCGCCTCGGCTCGCGCGGCCACGTACCCTCTTCTGTTGTGCCGAACGCCAACGAAGACAACCTCAGTGTCCTGAGCCAGGTGCAGCACCGCGCCGTGAGCGAGCTGCTGCGGGTCGCCCCTGTCGCCGACGACCTCGCACGCCGTTTCCAGGAGGCCGGGTTCTCTCTCGCCCTGGTCGGCGGCTCGGTCCGGGACGCGCTGCTCGGTCGGCTCGGCAATGATCTGGACTTCACGACGGACGCCCGGCCCGAGGACGTCCTGAAGATCGTGCGGCCGTGGGCGGACTCCGTGTGGGAGGTCGGGATCGCCTTCGGCACCGTCGGCGTCCAGAAGGACGCCCGGGTGGGAGACGTCGATCGATGCTTCCAGATCGAGGTCACCACCTACCGCTCGGAGGCGTACGACCGCACCTCGCGCAAGCCCGAGGTGTCGTACGGCGACTCCATCGAGCAGGACCTCGTGCGCCGGGACTTCACGGTGAACGCCATGGCCGTGGCGCTTCCGGAGAAGGAGTTCATCGACCCGCACGGCGGCCTCGACGACCTCGCGGCACGCGTGTTGCGCACCCCGGGGACCCCGGAGGAGTCCTTCTCGGACGATCCGCTGCGCATGATGCGCGCCGCCCGCTTCGCCGCCCAGCTCGACTTCGAGGTCGACCCCGACGTCGTCACGGCGATGAAGGAGATGTCCGACCGCATCGAGATCGTCTCGGCCGAGCGGGTCCGGGACGAGCTGAACAAGCTGATCCTCTCCGCGCACCCGCGCAAGGGGCTCTCGCTGCTGGTCGACACCGGCATCGCCGACCGGGTGCTGCCCGAGCTGCCCGCGCTGCGGTTGGAGAGCGACGAGCACCACCGGCACAAGGACGTCTACGAGCACACCCTGATCGTTCTCGAGCAGGCCATCGCCCTGGAGGAGAACGGGCCCGACCTCGTTCTGCGGCTCGCCGCGCTGCTGCACGACATCGGCAAGCCGCGTACGCGTCGCTTCGAGAAGGACGGGCGCGTCTCCTTCCACCACCACGAAGTGGTGGGCGCGAAGATGACGAAGAAGCGGATGACGGCTTTGAAGTACTCCAACGAGCTGGTGAAGGACGTCTCACGTCTGGTCGAACTCCACCTGCGCTTCCATGGGTACGGCACGGGCGAGTGGACGGACTCCGCGGTGCGGCGGTACGTACGCGACGCCGGGCCGCTGCTCGAACGGCTTCACCGACTGACGCGTTCCGACTGCACGACGCGGAACAAGCGCAAGGCGGTCACGCTCTCCCGGGCCTACGACGGGCTGGAGGAACGCATCTCCCAGCTGAAGGAACGCGAAGAGCTGGACGCCATCCGCCCCGACCTGGACGGCAACCAGATCATGGAGATCCTGGGCGTCGGCCCCGGCCCCGCCATCGGCAAGGCGTACCAGCACCTGCTGGAACTGCGCCTGGAGAACGGTCCGATGGAGCACGACGCTGCGGTGTCGGCCCTCAAGGAGTGGTGGGCCCAGCAGGAGTGAGCCCAGGAGGCGGGGTCGTGTTTCACGTGAAACATGGCTCGCTCGATGCGGCGGCCGGACATGCGAAGGGGCGGTGTTTCACGTGAAACACCGCCCCTTTCCGTCACTGACCTACTTCTTGTAGTCCTTCAGGCAGAGCAGGAAGTTGGTGCCGTCACCGCTCTCGGTGTACGAGTACTGGAAGTCCTTGGCCTTTTCCTCGCACTTGCTGTCGGCCGTGAGCTGCGTGTACGTGCCGTCGATCTTCGCCAGCACGATGTACTGCGCCTGCGAGGAGTCGCACTTGACCACCTCGAGGTCCGGGTCGTTGTCACTCTTGTTGCCGCGGTGCATGCAGTCGCCGACCGCCGCGGTGTTGGCGTCGTCCCGGCTCGATATGTACGCGCCGATGGCCACGCCGGCGACCGCGAGCACGATGACGATGTTCTTGATCAGCTTGAAGCTGACCTTGCGGCGGGGCTGCTCCGGCGGGACCGCGCCGTAAGGAGCGGTGGGGTAGCCGGGCTGACCGGGCTGCTGGGGGTAGCCGCCCTGCGGCGGGTACGGGGCCTGACCCTCGGGCTGGCCGTAGGGCTGCTGGCCCGGCTGCGCGAACGGATTCTGGCCCTGGGGCGGCGGAGTCGACACTTGGGGTCCCCCTAGAAAAACGTGGACGTGGCGCGAAATCACTCGCGAAGTAAGACGCACGTAAGTTACCGGGCCCCACTGACAACCTTGTAGCCGAGAAGGGGTCTGTGTCATTGATGTGACACTTACCGACGACCAAAGCGGGCCATAGCGCCAGCAACCGCTCCGTAGATAACGGCGACTGTGACCACCAGCGCTGCTGAGCGTCCGTCAGCGGGCAGCATCAGCGCGGCGACAGCCGCAGCGCCGACGAAGGCGACGTTGAACAGGACGTCATAGAGGGAGAAGATCCGGCCGCGGTAGCCATCCGCCACACAGGACTGGACGACGGTGTCGGTGGCTATTTTCGCGCCCTGGGTGACCATCCCCAGCACGAAAGCGGCGACGAGAGTGGTGAGCTGAGCGAACGGAAGCATCAGGACGAGTTCCAGAACCGCGGCGACCGCGGCGCAGACGGCGATCCAGCGGATCGGACCCAGCCGGCCCGCCGCCCAGGGAGTCACCACCGCCGCGACGAAGAAGCCGACACCGGAGACGCCCACCGCGACTCCCAGGAGCGCCAGCCCGTCGTCCGGATCGGACGACCAGGCGTACCGGCACAGCATCAACACCATGACGGTCAGGGCGCCGTAGCAGAACCGCATCAGCGAGATCGAGGCAAGCGCCCAGGCAGCCTTCCTGCGCTTCGGCTCGGCCAGGTGCCGGACACCGGCCGACAGGCCCTGGGCGGTGCCCCTGAGCGCGGCCGCCAGTCCGGGCCGGCCGAGACCGTCGTCGGGACCGAGCAGATCCGCGGCCATCGACAAGGACGCCAGCGCGGCGGACAGATACAGCGTGCAGGCCAGCAGCACCACCGCCGCGTCGGTGTCCGCGACCACCAGCCGGACGACGAAGGCGAGGCCGCCGCCCGCTACCGCGGCCAGTGTCCCGGCCGTCGGGGACAGGGAGTTGGCCGTCACCAGCCGCTCGCCGTCGACCACGCGCGGCAGAGCCGCCGACAGGCCGGCGAGGACGAACCGGTTCACCGCGGTGACGCACAGCGCCGAGGCGTAGAAGAGCCAGTCCGGTACCTGGCCGACCATCAGGAGGGCTGTGGCCGACGCGAGCAGGGACCGCAGCAGATTGCCGTGCACCAGCACCTGCCGGCGACGCCAGCGGTCCAGAAGGACGCCCGCGAAGGGGCCGATCAGCGAGTAGGGCAGCAGCAGGACCGCCATGGCCGAGGCGATCGCGGTGGCCGAGGTCTGCTTCTCCGGGGAGAACACGACGTAGGTGGCGAGCGCGACTTGATAGACGCCGTCCGCGCACTGGGAGAGCAGCCGTACGCCGAGCAGGCGCCGGAAGTTCCTCAGGCGCAGCAGAACGCGAAGATCACGGACGACGGCCATGGGCACAGCCTCACACACGGGGAAGTCCCCGGGTCATATGACCCGGGGACTCTTCTCAGCCCTGGCAGGAGCGATTTTCCGTGCGGGGTCGGCTTAGCGCTCGACTTCGCCGCGGATGAACTTCTCGACGTTGGCGTAGGCCTCGTCGTCGAAGTACTGCACCGGCGGGGACTTCATGAAGTAGCTCGACGCCGACAGGATGGGGCCGCCGATGCCGCGGTCCTTGGCGATCTTCGCGGCGCGCAGGGCGTCGATGATGACGCCCGCGGAGTTCGGGGAGTCCCAGACCTCGAGCTTGTACTCCAGGTTCAGCGGGACGTCGCCGAAGGCGCGGCCTTCGAGGCGGACGTACGCCCACTTGCGGTCGTCCAGCCAGGCCACGTAGTCCGAGGGACCGATGTGGACGTTCTTCGCGCCCATGTCGCGGTCGGGGATCTGCGACGTGACGGCCTGCGTCTTGGAGATCTTCTTGGACTCGAGGCGGTCGCGCTCCAGCATGTTCTTGAAGTCCATGTTGCCGCCGACGTTGAGCTGCATCGTGCGCTCGAGACGGACACCGCGGTCCTCGAACAGCTTCGCCATCACACGGTGCGTGATGGTGGCGCCGACCTGGGACTTGATGTCGTCGCCGACGATCGGGACGCCCGCCTCGGTGAACTTGTCCGCCCACTCCTTGGTGCCGGCGATGAAGACCGGAAGGGCGTTGACGAAGGCGACCTTGGCGTCGATGGCGGCCTGGGCGTAGAACTTGGCCGCGTCCTCGGAACCGACGGGCAGGTAGCAGACGAGAACGTCGACCTGCTTGTCCTTGAGGACCTGGACCACGTCGACCGGCGTCTCGGCGGACTCCTCGATGGTCTCGCGGTAGTACTTGCCGAGACCGTCGAGCGTGTGACCGCGCTGCACCGTGACGCCCTTGTTCGGGACGTCGCAGATCTTGATGGTGTTGTTCTCGCTGGCACCGATGGCGTCCGAGAGGTCGAGGCCGACCTTCTTCGCGTCGACGTCGAAGGCGGCGACGAACTCGACGTCACCGACGTGGTATTCCCCGAACTGCACGTGCATCAGGCCCGGGACCTTGGACGCCGGGTCGGCGTCCTTGTAGTACTCGACGCCCTGCACCAGTGACGCCGCGCAGTTGCCCACGCCGACGATGGCTACGCGAACCGAACCCATTCCGGTTGCTCCCTGTGTGTACGAGTGAGGCCCTGAGCGGGCGCTCACGTGGCGGTTTCGTCGGGCGTATCCGTCTCGGAGATGTCTCCGGGACGGGGCAGGCCGCCCGTCGATCCAGATGTGGTGTTCTGCTGAGCGGACCCCCCGGACGGTGAACCCTTGAGGTCCCGTCCGGCCCGCTCGCTCTCGATGAGCTCGTTCAGCCAGCGCACTTCGCGCTCCACGGACTCCATTCCGTGGCGCTGGAGCTCAAGCGTGTAGTCGTCGAGGCGCTCCCGGGTGCGGGCCAGGGAGGCGCGCATCTTCTCCAGACGCTCCTCCAGCCGGCTGCGACGGCCCTCCAGCACGCGCATGCGGACATCGCGCGACGTCTGGCCGAAGAAGGCGAAACGAGCGGCGAAGGTCTCGTCCTCGTACGCGTCGGGACCCGTCTGCGAGAGGAGCTCCTCGAAGTGCTCCTTCCCCTCCGCCGTCAACCGGTAGACGATCTTGGCGCGTCGCCCTGCGAGTGGAGCTGCGAGGGCGTCCTCCGGGGTGCTCCCCGGCTCCTCGATCAACCAGCCGTTGGCGACCAGCGTCTTGAGGCAGGGGTAGAGCGTGCCGTAGCTGAAGGCACGGAACACGCCCAGCGACGTATTGAGCCGTTTGCGCAGCTCATAGCCGTGCATGGGGGACTCGCGCAGCAGGCCGAGGACGGCGAACTCAAGGATCCCGGAACGCCGGCTCATGGTCGCCTCCTCTCGGCTTATGCCGCGCTGATGTATCGACTCGATACATCTAGACGATAGAACGGCCTTCCGCATGCGACAAGAGCGGGGATGGTGAACGGGATCACATCACCGATTCGTTGCAGGCGAGTTGCCTGATTTGGGGTGAACTTCGGGGCCGGACGGGTTTCGGCGGTGCGTAGTCTGTGCGCCATGCAGACCACCGGGACCCATGAGACGCCGGGGGGCGTCGAGGTCCTCGGTGAAGTACGGATGAATGCGCGACCGACCGCATCCGTACTTCGGGGGGACAGGAAACCAGCCGCCTTTTCCAGGCGCGCACGGATGCGCCTGCCCGAGGAGTAATCGTTCGATGAGCGAGCACCGTCGCAAACCGCCGCAGCCGCAGGGAGGCGGACGTGCCGCGGCCCGACGCGGCCAGTCCGGTCCGTCCTCCGGCCGCCGCGCGGCACCGCGAGGCGCCACCGGATCTCCTGCCGACTACGGGCTGGGCCAAGGATCCGGGAGCGAGGAGCAGCCGACCGGCAGCCGCGCCGACGCCCGACGCGCTTCCCAGAGGAACCTGGACGGCGGTCGGCGTAGATCAGCCGAGCCCGCGGCGGGCCGCCGCGGCGCCCCGACCGGTCCCGGACGGGGCAGAGGGCGTTCGGCGCCCGACCGGAAGCGCCTGATCGACTATCCGCGCGCCGACAAGGACGGCTGGCAGCGCTGGACGCCCTCCTGGAAGCTCGTCGCGGGCCTGTTCGTGGGCTTCGTCGGCAGTCTGGTCGCCGTGGCCGGCATCGGGTACGCCATGGTGGGCATCCCGGACGTCGCCAAGACGGCCACGGCGCAGAACAACGTCTACTACTGGAAGGACGGCAGCCAGATGGTTGCCACCGGTGGGGAGACGAACCGTCAGAACATCGACCTCTCGCAGATCCCGGAGGAGATGCGCTGGGCGGTGATCTCGCAGGAGAACAAGACCTTCTACGACGACAGCGGCATCGACCCCAAGGGCATCGCCCGCGCCGTGTTCAACATGGCCCGGGGCGGACAGACGCAGGGTGGCTCGACCATCACCCAGCAGTACGTCAAGAACGCGATGCTGAACGACCAGTCGCAGACGCTCTCCCGGAAGTTCAAGGAGATCTTCGTGTCCATAAAGGTGGGCGCGGAGGTCGACAAGGACCAGATCATGGCCGGGTACCTGAACTCTGCCTACTACGGGCGGAACGCCTACGGCATCCAGGCGGCGGCACACGCGTACTTCGACAAGGACGCGATCAAGCTCGACCCGGGTGAGTGCGCGTTCCTCGCGGCCATGCTGAAGGGCGCCACGTACTACGACCCGGCCGGCGCGACGTCCGTCGACTCGGTCGGCGCCACGCCCGCGGCCAACAGCAAGCGGGCCCTGCTGCAGATGCAGGACACTCTCGACAAGATGGTGGAGTACGGCCATCTCAAGGCCGAGGTGCGGGCGAAGTACACGACGCTCCCCAAGTGGCAGAACCCCCGCTCGAACACCGACCTGAAGGGCCAGGTCGGCTACCTCGTCGATCTCGCCAACGGGTACCTGGTGACCAACAGCGAGAAGACCGGGGTCACCCAGGACGCTCTGCAGCGGGGCGGCTTCTCGATCTACACGACCTTCGACAGGAACAAGGTCGCTCAGCTGGAGCGGTCGGTCAAGAAGGTCCAGGACGCCAACATCAAACCGAAGCAGCGCCCGGACACGGACACCCACGTCCAGTTCGGCGGGGCCTCCGTGGAGCCGGCCACCGGCGCCATCCGGGCCGTCTACGGCGGCGAGGACGCCACCAAGCACTTCACCGACAACGCTGACCAGACCGGCGCCCAGGTCGGTTCGACGTTCAAGCCGTTCGTGCTGGCGGCCGCGATGACCTGGGGCGTGCGCAACCCCGAACTGGGATCCTCGCAGGCGCAGGACGAGCGCACCATCGTCTCGCCCAAGAGCCTGTTCAGCGGACAGAACAAGCTCAAGATCAGGAACTATGACGGTTCGATCTGGAAGAACGAGAAGGGCGAGGAGTGGCTCCAGACCAATGACGGCAACGTCTCCCTGGGGGAGCCGCCCAAGTACAAGATCGACCTGCGGGAGGCCATGCGGGAGTCCGTGAACTCCGCCTTCGTGCAACTGGGCATGGACGTCGGCCTGGACAAGGTGAAGGAGTCCGCCAGGAGCGCAGGCCTGAAGGATTCCAGCTTGACCAACAGCGGCTTCCCGTCGTTCTCGATCGGCATCTCCGACCCGAGCGCGATCCGGATGGCCGGCGCGTACGCCACCTTCGCCGCCAGCGGCAAGCAGCGCGATCCGTACTCCGTGGAGAAGGTCACGAGTGAGAAGGGCCAGATCTACACGCACCAGACGCAGTCGACGGAGGCGTTCACGGAGAGGGTCGCCGACAACGTGACCGACGTTCTGAAGACCGTGGTCGAGAAGGGCACCGGCACCAACGCCCAACTGCCGGGCCGTGAGGTGGCGGGCAAGACCGGTACCACGGACGGCAACAAGTCGGCCTGGTTCGTGGGCTACACCCCGCAGCTGTCGACCGCGGTCACCATGTTCCGGTACGACGACGACGAGTCGAAGAAGAACCGTACGTTCCTGAAGATGTTCGGAACGGGTGGCCAGAAGAAGATCCACGGTGCCTCGTTCCCCGCGCAGATCTGGCACGACTACATGCTCGAGGCGCTGAAGGGCACACCGGCGAAGGACTTCCCGGAGCCTCAGCCCATCGGCGAGATCGTCAATGCGGAACCGTCGCCGACTCCGACGCCTTCGGTCAGCGAGACCGAGGAGGAGGAACCGTCTCCGTCCCCGTCGCCGAGCAAGTCCGCAGTCGAGCCCTCGCCGTCCGCGTCGGAGACCTGCAACAAGTTCTTCGGCTGCCAGAACGACGGCGGGACGAGCAACGGCAACGGCAACAGCAACGGCAACGGCAACGGCGGTGCGGGCGAAACGAGCCCGTCACCGAGCGCCTCCGAGACGGAGGGCGACAACCGAGGGAACGCCAACGGGGGCTTCTTCGGAGGTCCGGGCGGGTAACCGTACTCTTGTCCAGGTTGCGTGTTTCACGTGAAACATGCGCATGTTTCACGTGAAACGAGGGCCGCTCCACCGGACCGGGTGGGGCGGTCCTCGGCGTTTTCCTGGTTCGGTACGGCAGGATGGCGCCCATGCCCAGTGCAGAATCCTCTCCGGCGCGCGTGTACGAGCCGGACCCGGTAAAGCCGACCAGCGACGATCCGGTGGCCGCGGCCGGCAGCGAGCTGATCGGCGGCCCTCTCGGCCGACGGGCCCTGCTGGGGACGTCCTGGTGGACTCCCGTGCGGATCGTCGCGCTCGTGGCGATCGGGATGTTCGCCCTCGGTCTGATCCAGAAGGCGCCCTGCTACAACGGAGGCTGGTTCTTCGGAGCCACCTCCCAGTACACGCACGCCTGCTATTCGGACATCCCGCACCTCTACCAGGGGCGCGGCTTCGCCGACGGACTCGTGCCGTACTTCGACAAGCTCCCCGGCGACATGGACTACCTGGAGTACCCGGTACTGACCGGCGTGTTCATGGAGGTGGCCAACTGGCTGACCCCGGGTGGGGGCAGCATCCAGGACCAGGAGCAGTGGTACTGGATCGTCAACGCCGGGATGCTGATGGCGTGCGCGGCCGTCATCGCCGTCTGCGTGACCCGGACACATACCCGACGTCCCTGGGACGGGCTGCTGGTCGCCCTGGCGCCCGCCTTCGCGCTGACCGCGACCATCAACTGGGACCTCCTGGCGGTCGCCCTGACGGCCGCGGCGATGCTCATGTGGTCCCGGAGCCGGTCGCTGGCCTTCGGGATCCTGCTGGGGCTTGCGACGGCCGCCAAGCTGTATCCCGTCTTCCTCCTCGGCCCCCTGTTCGTGCTCTGCTGGCGCGCGGGCAAGTGGCGGGACTTCGGCAAGGCGCTGGGCGGCGCGGTCGTCTCCTGGCTGGTCGTGAACCTGCCGGTCATGCTCTTCGCCTTCGAGGGCTGGTCGAAGTTCTACCGGTTCAGCCAGGAGCGGGGCGTCGACTTCGGCTCCTTCTGGCTGATCCTGGCCCAGAACTCCAGCGACCCGCTCACCACCGACAGCGTCAACACCCTCGCCACGCTCCTGGTCGCGCTGTGCGCCGTCGGCATCGCGGTCCTGGCCCTGACCGCCCCCCGCCGTCCCCGCTTCGCCCAGCTGGCCTTCCTGATCGTGGCGGCCTTCATCGTCACCAACAAGGTCTACTCCCCGCAGTACGTCCTGTGGCTGGTGCCGCTGGCGGTGCTGGCCCGGCCGAAGTGGCGGGACTTCCTGATCTGGCAGGCGTGCGAGGTCGCCTACTTCCTCGGCATCTGGATGTACCTCGCCTACACGATGAGCGGAGAGGCCCACAAGGGGCTGCCGACCGACGGCTACCACTGGGCCATCGCCGTGCACCTGGTGGGGACGCTCTACCTGTGCGGTGTGGTCGTCCGCGACATCCTGATGCCGGAACGGGACGTGGTGCGCCGAGCCGGTGAGGACGATCCCTCGGGAGGCGTGCTCGACGGGGCGGAAGACGTCTTCGTCCTCGGCGCCGCGGCGCACCCGCCCCGGCACGCCTCCCACTTCGACGGGCCGCAGGTGGAGTGGGGCAAGCAGGACGCCGCCGACAGTTCGCTGTGAGCGAACAACGTGCCGTCCGGCACTGACCCCGGACACGGAAGAGGCCGGACGCGGAATCCGCGCACGGCCTCTTCGCTGTCTGCCGGGGTGCTGCCCCTGCTGCCCGTGAGCGCTCAGCGATCCACGATCCGGTCGAACTGCGTGGTGGTGTGCCGCAGATGGGCCACCAACTCGTCCCCGACGTGCGGCTCCGGCGCGTCGGAGGGCACGAACAGGATGGAGACCTGCATGTGCGGCGGCTCGGCGAACCAGCGCTGCTTGCCGCCCCAGACGAACGGCGAGAGGTTCCGGTTCACGGTGGCGAGGCCGGCCCGGGCGACGCCCTTGGCGCGCGGCATCACGCCGTGCAGGGCCTTGGGAGCCTCCAGACCCACCCCGTGCGACGTACCGCCCGCCACGACCACCAGGAAGCCGTCCGAGGCCGCCTTCTGCTGCCGGTAGCCGAACCGATCGCCCTTGGCGACCGTGGTGACGTCCAGGACCGCGCCGCGGTACTCGGTGGCCTCGTGGTCCCCCAGCCACAGCCGCGTGCCGATGCGCGCGCGGAAGCGGGTCTGCGGGAACTGCTGCTGGAGCCGGGCGAGTTCGTCGGCCTTGAGGTGGCTGACGAACATCGTGTGCAGCGGCAGCCTCGCCGCGCGCAGCCGGTCCATCCAGCCGATGACCTCCTCGACGGCGTCGGAACCGTCGGTGCGGTCCAGCGGCAGATGGATGGCGAAGCCCTCCAGCCGCACGTTCTCGATGGCGGAGTGCAGCTGCGGCAGGTCCTGCTCGCTGATGCCGTGCCGCTTCATCGACGACATCACCTCGATGACCACACGAGCACCCACGAGGCCGTACACGCCGTCCACCGACGACACCGAGCGCACCACCCGGTCGGGCAGCGGCACAGGCTCCTCACCGCGCCGGTAGGGCGTCAGCACCAGCAGGTCGCCGCCGAAGAAGTCCTTGATGCGCGCGGCCTCGTACGTCGTGCCGACCGCGAGGACGTCCGCGCCCAGCCGGGTGGCCTCCTCCGCCAGCCGGTCGTGCCCGAAGCCGTAGCCGTTGCCCTTGCAGACCGGGACGAGCCCCGGGAACTGCTCCTGCACGTGCTTGTGGTGCGCCCGCCAGCGCGCGGTGTCGACGTAGAGCGTGAGCGCCATGGCCGGACCCGGGACCTTTCTCGTGGCTGCCGTGTGGGGGAGGTGCGTCAGAAGGATGGAAGCACTGAACGTGACGTCAGCGGCGGGACATGTAGATGTCGAGCGCCTTGTGGAGCAGCTTGTTCAGCGGGAAGTCCCACTCGCCGAGGTACTCCGCCGCCTGCCCGCCCGTGCCGACCTTGAACTGGATCAGGCCGAAGAGGTGATCGGTCTCGTCCAGCGAGTCGGAGATGCCGCGCAGGTCGTAGACGGTGGCGCCGAGCGCGTAGGCGTCCCGCAGCATGCGCCACTGCATCGCGTTCGAGGGACGGAACTCACGGCCGATGTTGTCGGAGGCGCCGTAGGAGTACCAGACGTGACCGCCGACGATGAGCATCGTGGCCGCCGCCAGGTTCACGCCATTGTGGCGGGCGAAGTACAGCCGCATCCGGTTGGGGTCCTCGGTGTTGAGGGCCGTCCACATCCGCTGGAAGTACGACAGGGGGCGCGGCCGGAAGTGGTCGCGGACCGCCGTGATCTCGTACAGCCGTTGCCACTCCTCGAGGTCGTGGTAGCCGCCCTGGACGACCTCGACGCCGGCCTTCTCGGCCTTCTTGATGTTACGTCGCCACAACTGGTTGAAGTTCTTGTGGACCTCTTCGAGGGAGCGGTTCGCCAGCGGTACCTGGTAGACGTAGCGCGGCTGGACGTCGCCGAAGCCGGCCCCGCCGTCCTCGCCCTGCTGCCAGCCCATGCGGCGCAGCTTGTCGGCCACCTCGAAGGCGCGCGGTTCGATGAAGTCGGCCTCGATGTCGCGCAGTCGCTTCACATCCGGGTTCTGGATGCCCGCCTTGATGGACGTGGCCTCCCAGCGGCGGATGATCACCGGCGGGCCCATCTTCACCGAGAAGGCGCCCTGCTGCTTGAGGTGCGCCAGCATCGGCTCCAGCCACTCGGTCAGGTTCGGCGCGTACCAGTTGATGACCGGGCCCTCGGGCAGATAGGCCAGGTAGCGCTTGATCTTGGGCAGTTGGCGGTAGAGGACGAGACCCGCGCCGACCAGTTCACCGGTTCGTTCGTCGAACCAGCCGAGGTTCTCCGAACGCCACTCGGCCTTGACGTCGGCCCAGGCCGGAACCTGCATGTGGCTCGCCGACGGCAGGCTCTGGATGTATGCCAGATGCTGCTCGCGGCTGATCGTCCTCAGGGTCAGGCTCATTCGGGGCGCTCCTCGGGCTGGGGTGTCCCCATGGGTAGGGGCTCCGGCTCTCGCGCCGAAGCCTACTGCGCCGTGCGAGCGGCCTCACTGGGCGTACGCCACCTGCGCCCCGGCTCGGGTGCGACCGGGGCGTTCCGTGTGCGTTCGTAGGCGTTCTACGCGTCCTTCGGCGAGGACGGCGGCTGCGGTGCCGGGGTCGGCACCGGTGGGGTCACCACATTCCGCCGAACAGGCCGCCGTGCGCCATGCCGATGAAGAAACCGACGCCCGCGGCACCGAGACCGAGGATCAGGCCGAAGCGCTCGCGAGTGGTCTCGGAGATCCACTGCCCGTACGCGCCGGTCAGGATTCCCACCAGACCGGTCCAGGAACTCAGCAGATGAAGGCTGTGGAAGAACGACGTGACGAAGGCCGTCACACCGAGCACCAGCGTCACCGCGAGCAGAGTGTCCTGGAGCGGATGGGATTTGCCGTCGGTGGCGAACAGGGAACCGGCGGTGTTGGGTCGCAATGCCTGTGCCATGGGGCACCTCCTGCGGAAGGCGGCGCATCGTAGCGCCATACACACCCGACGTGTACAGACTGACGGTGAACCACGCCGGATTTCAACCGGAAGCCGGTGTGCAGGTAGTCTGTACCCTCTGCACCGGTGTCTGCCGAGCCAGAGCCAGGGAGTCCACCCAGCTCAGACTGGGGAAGTCGCCCGCCGACCCCCGATTGTCAGTGGTGGCCGATACCGTTGCTTACGCATCACAACCCTCCTGCCACGGATCGACCGTGGCCGCTGAGTCCAAAGGAGGTGGGTTCCACATGCGTCATTACGAGGTGATGGTCATCCTCGACCCCGATCTCGAGGAGCGCGCTGTCTCCCCGCTGATCGAGAACTTCCTCTCCGTCGTCCGTGAGGGCAACGGAAAGGTGGAGAAGGTCGACACCTGGGGCCGTCGTCGTCTCTCGTACGAGATCAAGAAGAAGCCCGAGGGCATCTACTCGGTCATCGACCTGCAGGCCGAGCCTGCGGTCGTCAAGGAGCTCGACCGCCAGATGAACCTGAACGAGTCGGTCCTCCGGACCAAGGTCCTCCGTCCCGAGACCCACTGAGCTCACGAGCTCAGCTGATCTCGGGATTCTGAGTAGCAGCACTAGCAGCCAGCAGCAAACCCGCCGAGAGGTTCCCCCATGGCAGGCGAGACCGTCATCACGGTCGTCGGCAATCTTGTCGACGACCCCGAGCTGCGCTTCACCCCCTCCGGTGCGGCGGTCGCGAAGTTCCGTGTCGCGTCCACTCCCCGCACCTTCGACCGCCAGACGAACGAGTGGAAGGACGGCGAGAGCCTGTTCCTGACGTGCTCGGTCTGGCGTCAGGCGGCGGAGAACGTCGCGGAGTCGCTCCAGCGAGGCATGCGCGTGATCGTGCAGGGCCGGCTGAAGCAGCGGTCCTACGAGGACCGTGAGGGCGTCAAGCGCACGGTCTACGAGCTGGACGTCGAGGAAGTCGGCGCCAGCCTTCGCAGTGCCACTGCCAAGGTCACCAAGGCTTCCGGCCGCGGTGGACAGGGCGGCCAGGGTGGCTACGGCGGCGGCGGTGGCGGCCAGGCCGGCGGCAGCTGGGGTGGAAACTCCGGCGGCGGCCAGCAGGGCGGCGGCGCACCTGCCGACGACCCCTGGGCGAGCGGCGCTCCTGCCGCCGGCAACCAGGGCGGCAGCGGTGGCGGCGGCTGGGGTGGAAACTCCGGCGGCAGCGGCGGCAGCGGCGGCGGCTACTCGGACGAACCCCCCTTCTAGGCCGGCGGGCCCGGTTGTCCGGGTCTGCTCGGGTCGAAGGCGGGTCGTATCCCAACTTCTTGATCACACAGGAGAAACACCATGGCGAAGCCGCCTGTGCGCAAGCCTAAGAAGAAGGTCTGCGCATTCTGCAAGGACAAGGTCACGTACGTGGACTACAAGGACACGAACATGCTGCGGAAGTTCATTTCCGACCGCGGCAAGATCCGTGCCCGTCGCGTGACCGGCAACTGCACGCAGCACCAGCGTGACGTCGCCACGGCCGTCAAGAACAGCCGTGAGATGGCGCTGCTGCCCTACACCGCCCAGGCGCGATAAGGGAAGGGTGACCGACAAATGAAGATCATCCTCACCCACGAGGTCTCTGGCCTCGGTGCCGCCGGCGACGTCGTCGACGTCAAGGACGGTTACGCTCGCAACTACCTGATCCCGCGGAACTTCGCGATCCGCTGGACCAAGGGTGGCGAGAAGGACGTCGAGCAGATCCGTCGTGCTCGCAAGATCCACGAGATCCAGACCATCGAGCAGGCCAACGCTGTGAAGGCCCAGCTCGAAGGCGTCAAGGTCCGTCTGGCCGTCCGCTCCGGCGACGCCGGTCGTCTCTTCGGTTCCGTCACCCCGGCCGACGTCGCTTCGGCGATCAAGGCTTCCGGTGGCCCCGAGGTCGACAAGCGCCGCATCGAGCTCGGTTCGCCGATCAAGACGCTGGGCGCCCACGAGACGTCCGTGCGTCTGCACCCCGAGGTTGCCGCCAAGGTCAGCATCGAGGTTGTCGCGGCCTGATCGCTGCGCACGGCTCGAAAGAGCTGCGAAGGGGGTCGCACCCATGAGGTGCGGCCCCCTTCCGCTTGCTCTGTTCCACGTGAAACGGCGGTCCTGGCTGCGATCACCCGTTTCACGTGAAACGGGTCAGCGAGCGGCACCGGTGACGACCCATCGACCGGATCGGGCCCGCAGCCAGAGAGTCAGCATCCGCACGACCATCATCAGGGTCATCGCCCCCCACACCGCGGTGAGGCCGCCGCCGAAGACCGGTACCAACAGGGCCGCCGGAGTGAAGACGGCCAGCGTGAGCACCATCGCCCAGGCCAGATAGGGCCCGTCTCCCGCTCCCATCAGGACACCGTCCAGCACGAAGACGATGCCGCACACGGGCTGGGAGAGCGCCACCACGAGAAGAGCCGGCAGCGCTGCGTCCTCAACCGCCGGATCGCGGGTGAAAAGCGGCAGGAACAGGGGCCGGGCGATCACCACCAGCAGGCCGAGCAGGACACCCACGGCGATGCCCCACTCGACCATCCGGCGGCAGACGCCGCGGGCGCCCCGGGCGTCGTCCGCCCCGAGATATCGCCCGATGATGGCCTGTCCCGCGATGGCGATGGCGTCCAGGGCGAACGCGAGCAGGCTCCACAGGCCCAGAGCGATCTGGTGTGCTGCGATGTCGTCATCGCCCAGGCGAGCGGCCACGGCGGTGGCGATCATCAGGATTGCCCGCAGGGAGAGGGTGCGGACCAGGAGGGGGGCGCCTGCCTGGGCTGAGGCCCTGATGCCCGCGGCGTCGGGCCGCAGGGAGGCACCGTGGCGACGGGCTCCCCGGACCACCAGCACGAGGTAGGCCACCGCCATGCCCCATTGGGCGATGACGGTGCCCCAGGCGGAACCGGCGATGCCCAGGCCGGCACCGTAGACGAGAGCAGCGTTGAGACCCGCGTTGGCGACGAAGCCCGCCACGGCGACATACAGCGGTGATCTCGTGTCCTGGAGGCCGCGCAGGACGCCGGTGGCGGCCAGCACGACGAGCATGGCGGGGATGCCGAGTGCCGAGATGCGGAGATAGGTGGTCGCGTATGAGGCCGCTGTGTCCGAGGTGCCGAAGAGTCCCACCAGTGCTGGGGCGGTGGGCAGGACGCCTGCGATCACGGCGGCGCCGAGCAGAAGCGCCAGCCAGATGCCGTCCATGCCCTGCCGGATGGCCGCGGGAAGGTCATCGGCGCCTACCCGACGGGCCACTGCCGCGGTGGTGGCGTAGGCGAGGAAGACGAAGACGCTGACGGCTGTCGTCAGGAGAGCGGAGGCGACGCCGAGGCCGGCCAGTTGAGCGGTGCCCAGATGCCCCACGATCGCACTGTCGGCCATGACGAACAGCGGCTCGGCGACGAGCGCGCCGAAGGCCGGGACGGCCAGTGCGAGGATCTCTCGATCGTGCTGTCGTCGGGTGGCCTTGAGGGGCGCGGGAGCCTGTGTCATGAGCACTAATCTAATCGTCCACAGGTAAGAGATGCAATTGCCTTGTGCCCCTTACTTGTGTGTGCGTGACGCACATGCTCGCGTTCCGTTCGAAGAGATCTTGGCCCGACTGGGCAACTTTTTCTTCTGCACAGCCGGTGGATGAGGAAACCGCAGGTCACAGAGCGCCGAAAAGAAAAGTAGAGGGCTTGTTCACAGCACTGTCCACCGGGTCGTGCACAGGTTTCGCAGGGTTGTCCACAGCATCGGGGCCGTCGTCCACATGGCCTGTGGATAACCAGATTGGCTGAAGGTGCCCGCGGGCCTACCGTGGTCCGGCGCCCGCTCCGTCCGTTGGCTGAAGAAACCCTTATAAAAACGACGCACCACAAACGGAGTTGGGCATCTCGATTGTCAGTGTCGTGCCGTAGAAAAGAGGCACGGCGAGGTCCGCTCTCGGCGGACGGGAGGAGGTGGCTCGGTGAGCATTTCCGAGCCCTTGGACGACCCGTGGGCCGACAGCGGCCCCAGTGATCGTCTCCCCGCTTCCCGCCGACGCGGTGACGGCGGCCGCGGCCGGGACGACCAGCACGACCGCGGGCGGGACAGCGGTGAGTGGGAGGGCGGGGGTACCGCCTTCGAGCGAGTGCCGCCGCAGGACCTCGACGCCGAACAGTCCGTCCTCGGCGGCATGCTCCTGTCCAAGGACGCCATCGCCGACGTGGTCGAGGTGCTCAAGGGCCACGACTTCTACAAGCCCGCGCACGAGAAGATCTACCAGGCGATTCTCGACGTCTACGCCAAGGGCGAACCGGCCGACCCGATCACGATCGCCGCCGAGCTCACCAAGCGCGGCGAGATCAACAAAGTCGGCGGCGCGTCCTATCTGCACACCCTCGTCCAGACGGTGCCGACCGCGGCCAACGCCGAGTACTACGCGGAGATCGTCCACGAGCGGGCGGTGCTGCGCCGCCTAGTGGAGGCCGGCACCCGCATCACGCAGATGGGATACGCGGCCGACGACGACGTCGACGAGATCGTCAACCGAGCCCAGGCGGAGATCTACGCCGTCACCGAGCAGCGCACCAGCGAGGACTACCTCCCGCTCGGCGACATCATGGAGGGCGCCCTCGACGAGATCGAGGCGATCGGTTCGCGCAGCGGCGAGATGACGGGCGTGCCCACCGGCTTCACCGACCTCGACTCGCTCACCAACGGGCTGCACCCGGGCCAGATGATCGTGATCGCGGCCCGTCCCGCCATGGGCAAGTCCACTCTCGCGCTGGACTTCGCGCGCGCGGCGTCGATCAAGCACAACCTGCCGAGCGTCATCTTCTCCCTGGAAATGGGGCGCAACGAGATCGCGATGCGTCTGCTGTCCGCTGAGGCCCGGGTCGCCCTGCACCACATGCGGTCCGGCACGATGACCGACGAGGACTGGACCCGGCTGGCCCGCCGGATGCCCGAAGTGTCCTCCGCGCCGCTCTACATCGACGATTCCCCGAACCTGTCGATGATGGAGATCCGCGCGAAGTGCCGTCGGCTGAAACAGCGCAACGACATCAAGTTGGTGATCATCGACTATCTCCAGCTGATGCAGGCCGGAGGGTCCAAGCGCTCCGAGAGCCGTCAGCAGGAGGTCTCGGACATGTCTCGTAACCTCAAGCTGCTGGCCAAGGAGCTCGAGGTGCCCGTCATCGCGCTCTCGCAGCTGAACCGTGGTCCCGAACAGCGCACGGACAAGAAGCCGATGGTGTCCGACCTGCGTGAGTCCGGCTCGATCGAGCAGGACGCCGACATGGTCATTCTCCTGCACCGCGAGGACGCCTACGAGAAGGAGTCCCCGCGCGCGGGCGAGGCGGACATCATCGTCGGCAAGCACCGTAACGGCCCGACGGCCACGATCACGGTCGCCTTCCAGGGCCACTATTCGCGCTTCGTCGACATGGCTCAGACCTGATCCTGTCCCGTCATCGGGGGTCCTGAATACGCGCTGCCGGACCGGTATCACCCTTGCCGCCGGGTCAGCTCTGCCGCGCTGACCGACACGACTCACCGAGGCGCGGGAAGGGCAGAACTGCTCCGCGAGGCGAGACCCTGGCGATCCTCGGTGAAATGGACTCGACGTCGGTCGCGGGGCCGGGTGGACTGGCCCCATGACGACACCTCAGGATGAGCTGCTGCCCGGCACCCGGCGTGCGCTGCTCCACCGGATCGCCGTGGCCCAGGCCGAAGGGCGGGCGCCGTCCCTCGTCGCCGCCGTCGTGAGGGACGGCCGGACCGTGTGGCACGGGGCTCGGACCTCGGTCGACGGACACGCCCCGGACGAGAACGTGCAGTACCGGATCGGCTCGATCACCAAGACCTTCACCGCCGTCCTCGTGCTGCGCTTGCGGGACGAGGGAGTGCTCGACCTCGACGACCCGCTGGAGAAGCACCTGCCCGGCACGGGCGTCGGCGACGTCTCGATCGCCGAACTGCTGGCCCACACCGGCGGACTGGCGGCCGAGACACCCGGCCCGTGGTGGGAGCGGACCCCGGGCTCGCTGCGCCCCGAACTCGCCGACGTCCTCGGCGACCGGGACGCGCCGCATCCCACCGGCCGGCGGTTCCACTACTCGAACCCCGGCTACACCGTTCTTGGGGCCCTCGTGGAACAGCTTCGCGCAGCGCCTTGGGCAGAAGTGCTGCGGCGCGAGGTCCTCGAGCCCCTGCGGCTGCACCGCACGAGTGTCCATGCGCTGGCTCCGGCCGCGGGCGGCTGGGCGGTGCATCCCTGGGCCGACGTCATGCTGCCCGAGCCCGCCGAGGACTTCGGACGGATGGCGCCGGCGGGTCAGCTCTGGTCCACCAGCGGCGACCTCGCGCGGTTCGCCGCCTTTCTGGCACGGGGCGACGAACGGGTGCTGAGCGCTGAGACGCTGCGCGAGATGGGGACGCCCGCGGCACCGGCCGGACCGGCGGACCTGGCGGACGGCGCGTCCTACGGACTGGGGCTGCAGATCCAGCATCGGGACGGACGGCTGCTCGTGGGTCACTCGGGCTCGGTCCCGGGTTTCCTGGCGACGCTCACGGTCGGCGTCGCGGACGACGTTGCCGCGGTCGTGCTCGCGAACTGCACATCCGGCCCCCTGACGTCGCAGGTGGCCGCCGATCTCGTAGGCATCGTCGCCGAGGCCGAGCCACGGATCCCCGAGCCCTGGCGTCCGCTGCGCGAAGTCGACAGCTCGGTAATGGAGTTGGCCGGTCAGTGGTACTGGGGGACCAGCCCTGTCGCGCTGCGGGTGACGGCCGACGGGCTCCTCTCCCTGGGGCCCTTGTCCGGCGGCGGTCGGCGCAGCCGGTTCCGGCCGAACGGGGACGGCACCTGGACCGGACTGGAGGGTTACTACGCGGGGGAACTCTTGCAGGCGGAACGGAGGACGGACGGCAGTGTGGACCACCTGGATCTGGGGTCGTTCGTGTTCACGCGTCAGCCGTACGAGAAGGGAGCCGCAGTGCCCGGCGGCGTCGACCCGGCGGGTTGGCGAGGGATCGGCTGACCGCCCACAGCGGGGAGGCCGCTGTTTCACGTGAAACAGCGGCCACCCCGCAGCCGGTACTTTCCGTTTCGGAAGGGG